>USHR01000068.1 GCA_900554495.1 uncultured Collinsella sp. | reverse complement strand
CGAGATGAGCGCTAGTCTCGTGGGCTCGGAGATGTGTATAAGAGACAGGCCTCGTAGCGGATGTGATCGTGATCGTTATCCTTGCAGGCCATAATCACCTCGCTCGCCTCCTCGGCAAGCTTCTTGAGCAGCTCGTCCTCGACGTCGGTCAGCAGACGCGCGGTATAGCTCTCCTGCGGCGATGCATCACGACGACCGTGAATCACCTCGGCCAGCCCCGTCAGCGTCTCGCCGATATTTCCATCCTGAACATTTGCGGTGCGCACACCCATAGTTCAATCCTTTCCGTTTTACCGAGCACCCAACAGGGCGCCCGTCTTAGGCGAGTTTCTTAAAGAAGCAGGTACGGTTGCCGGTATGGCAGGCCGGGCCCGGCGAGTCGACCTTGACCAGCAGCGTATCGCTATCGCAGTCGGCCCAGAGCTCCTTGACCTCCTGCATATTGCCGCTCGTCGCGCCCTTGTTCCAGAGCTCCTGGCGACTGCGGCTCCAAAACCACGTGGTCCCGGTCTTGAGCGTCAGCCCCACCGATTCCTCGTTCATCCAGGCAACCATAAGCACCTCGCCAGTGTCATACTGCTGAACCACACAAGGAATCAATCCTTTGGCATCGTATTTAAGATCCGCTGGAGTAGTAATTTCTCTCATTTCAATTCCCCAATTTAAACATCGCCGGTCGGCGAGGGTTGTCCAGGTACCCGAGATTCCGAACGACAAGCCCGACGACGCATACTTAAGTACGCGAGGAGGGTTGGAGCCGGAAGGTCGGGTGCCTGGGCAAGCCGCAGCGCTAAAAGTCCAGCCTCACAGGGATGCCCTGCGACGCCATATACTCCTTCACCTGGCGAATGCTGAAGGTTCCAAAGTGAAAGACGCTCGCCGCCAGCACGGCATCGGCCTCGCCCTCGATCACGCCCTCGGCAAAATGCTCGAGCGTACCCACGCCGCCGCTCGCAATAACGGGAATCGGCACCGCGCGCGCCACGGCACGAGTGAGTGCCAGGTCAAAGCCGGCCTTGGTGCCGTCGCGATCCATACTGGTCAGCAAGATCTCGCCGGCGCCGCGACGAGCCGCTTCCTCGGCCCACGCCACCGCATCGATACCCGTGGCGTTGCGACCGCCCGCCGTGAAGACCTCCCACTTGTCGGCACCCGGCTCTCCGGGCAAACCGACGCGCTTGGCATCGATCGCCACGACCACGGCCTGGCTGCCAAACGCCGCGGCAGCCTGGCTAATCAACGACGGGTCGCGCACGGCCGCCGAGTTGAGCGACACCTTGTCGGCACCGGCGACAACCATGGTGCGCATGCCCGCCAGGTCGCGAAATCCGCCGCCCACGGTATAAGGAATGGCCAGCTCCTCGGCCGCATGCGCCGCCATCTCGATGGTCGTCGCGCGGTTATCGCTCGTGGCGGTAATGTCCAGGAAGACGACCTCGTCCGCACCCTCGCGGTCGTAGGCGCGCGCCAACTCCACCGGATCGCCCGCATCGCGCAGGCTCACAAAGTTGACGCCCTTAACCACACGGCCGTCCTTGACGTCCAGACAGGGAATCACGCGTTTGGTAAGCATGGGCTACTCCTCCCCTCGGGCGGCGACCAGTGCCTGGGCCAGCGTAAAGTTGCCCTCGTAGAGCGCACGGCCGGTAATGGCACCCTCAATAGCATCCTCACCCACCGCAGCCAGCGCGCGAATGTCATCGAGCGTAGAGATGCCGCCCGAGGCCACGACGGGAAAGCCCGCGACCTTGGCAACATGGCGATACGCCACCACGTCGATGCCCGTCTGCATGCCGTCGCGCGCGATGTCGGTATACACCAGGTGTTTAAAGCCCAGCTCAGTGAGCTGCGCCACGGCATCGTCGAGCGCCACGCCCGCGCCGTCACGCCAGCCGTTCACCTTGACCTGGCCGTCGCGCGCGGCGATATCTGCCACCAGCAGCTCGCCAAAGCCTTGGGCCGCCACCTCGGCAAATCCCGGCTCGGTCACGAGCACCGTGCCGAGTGCGATGCGACGCGCGCCGTAGCCGGCCAGCTCGTCGATGCGTGCAAGCGAGCGAACGCCGCCGCCCACGTCCACGGACAGACCGTCGACGCCGCAGATGGCCTCGATCGCTGCCGAGTTGGCAGCGCACACGTCCTCGTCCTCACCAAAGGCCGCGGACAGGTCGACGACGTGCACCCAGCTCGCACCCTGCTCGGCAAACGAGCGGGCAACTGCCACGGGATCGTCGGAATATACCTTGCAGCGGCTCCGATCGCCGCGCTCCAGGCGCACGACCTTGCCGCCGATCAAATCGATTGCGGGAAACAGAATCATCGGCCGGCCCCCTCGACGATGCTCACGAAGTTCTTAAGGATGCGCTGACCCAGCGCGGAGGATTTCTCGGGATGGAACTGGCAGCCCCACACGTTGCCGTGGCGCACGATGCACGGGAAGCTCCGCGTATAGTGCGTGCGCGCCAGCACATCGGCGGCATCGGCATCGTCGGCCACCGCATAGCTGTGGGTGAAGTACATATTGGCGCCCTCGGCAAAACCGGCGAGCAGCGGATCGGCCGCGCCGGCAGGCGTCATATGCACCTGGTCCCAACCCACATGCGGCACCTTCAGGCGGCTCGACTCCAGACGCGTGCATGAGCCGCGCATGATGCCCAGGCCATCGACCCATGGACCGCCATCCTGCTCGGGGGCGTTGCCGCCGGCAACCGCGCCCTCGTCCGCTGGCACGCCCTCGTCGCCGCGCTCAAAAAACAGCTGAAGGCCCAGGCAGATGCCGAGCAACGGAGTTCCGGCGACGACGGCATCGAGCACCGCGTCCGCCTCGCCACTCTGGCGCATAAAGGCGATCGCGTCATAGAACGCGCCCACGCCCGGGATGACTAAGCCGTCGGCGCGGCGGATCTGCTCCGGATCGTCCGACGTGCAGGCGACGGCACCGGCGCGCGCAAGCCCGCGCGCAACGCTCGACAAGTTGCCCTTGTGGTAGTCGACCACCACAATCTTCGGTTCGCCCACGCGACCCTCCCTTTTCCCATTCAAAACCTGTCCCTTTTTGGCAGGTTACAGCGAGCCCTTGGTGCTGGGGATGCCCTGCACGCGGGGATCGAGCTCGCAGGCATGGCGCATCGTACGGCCCACGGCCTTAAAGGCGGCCTCGATAATGTGATGCGAGTTGCCACCCGCCAGTTCGCGCACGTGCAGCGTGAGCTTGGCATCGCGTGCGAAGGCATAGAAGAACTCAACGGCCAGCTCGGTATCGAAGCTGCCCACGCGCTCGGTCGGCACGGGCAGCTCGCAGTAGGCCTGGCCGCGACCCGAAATGTCCACGGCGGCCATCACGAGCGTCTCGTCCATGGCGATCGCCGCGTCGGCAAAGCGCGTAATACCCGCCTTGTCGCCCAGCGCTTGGCAAAACGCCTCGCCCAACACAATGCCCGTGTCCTCGACGGTGTGATGCGCGTCGACCTCAACGTCGCCTACCGCATGTACCGTCAAATCGAACAGGCCATGGCGACCAAAGGCGTTGAGCATGTGGTCGAAAAACGGCACGCCGGTCGAGATATCGCACATACCGGTTCCATCCAGGTCGAGTTTGACGATAATGTCGGTCTCCCCCGTCTTGCGGGTCACCTCGGCATAGCGGTCCATCTACATCTCCTCCTTCACCAGCGCGGCAAACGCAGCCAGCACCTCGTCGTTTTCCCGCGGCGTGCCCACGGTAATGCGCAGACAGTCCGCGAGCCCCGGCGCATAGCTAAAGTCGCGCACCAAAATCGAATACTCGTCGCGTAGACGCTCGCGTACGCGCGTAGCATGCGGCGTGCGTACGAGCACAAAGTTCGCCGCGCTCGGCCATGCCTCCACGGGCAGGCCCTCGGCAGCCATCGCGCGCAGGGCGCACAGCTCGCGCTCGCGCTCGGATGCGACCTGCGCCACCACGGGTGCATAGGCATCACGGGCACGCACGCAGGCAAGTGCTGCCGCCTGGCTCAGCACGTTGACCGAATAGATCTGGCGAATCGCCGCGAACACGTCGATGACCTCGGGAGCCGCGATCACGTAGCCCAGACGCGTGCCGGCGGCGCCAAACGCCTTGGACAGCGTATGCAGAATCACCAGGTTGGGATGCTCGGCGATAAGCCCCTGCGCCGTGGTAGCCGCGCCAAACGAATCGTCCGCAAACTCAACGTAGGCCTCGTCGACCATGACCATGCCGGGGCACGCATCGCACAGGGCCGCGACAAAGTCGAGCGGTGCCACGTCGCCCGTGGGGTTGTTGGGCGAAGTCACGATGGCCAGGCTGCACTCCGGCGCCGCGGCAAGCACGGCTGCCTGGTCGAGCTCAAAGCTCGCCGGGTCGCGCCACACGTCGCGCACCTCGGTCTGACAGAGCGATGCAAAGAACGCATACTCACTAAAGCACGGCGGGCAGTTGAGCAGGGTCCGTCCCGCGCCGCCAAACGCCAGCAGGTAGTTATAGAGCAGCTCGTCGCCGCCGTTTCCCACGCAGATGTTCTCACGCGCCACGCCATGCCAGGCAGCAAGCTCATCGCGCAGGTCGTTGGACATGGGGTCGGGATAGCGGTTGAGCGGCGTAGCGGCGAGCGCCGCGTCAATCGCCTCGCGCACGCCAGCCGGCACGGGATAGGTGTTCTCGTTGGCCGAAAGGTTGATGCGCGTGGGCGTAAAGTTGGGGTCATAGGGCTCGATGCCGGCCAAGTAGGGCTGGACGAGCTCCTTCATGCGAGGCGTCAGCTCGGCCATGTTAGGCCTCCTCGCCGGTCGCGCCAGCGCCATCCGCGCCCGCAGCCGCCAGGTCCACACCCTCGGCGACCGTCGCCACGGCGTCGCCCGGCCAGGCGACCTTGGTCAGGTCGGCCGCAGCCAGCGACTCGGCACTCACGGCATCCTCGCCCTGCTCC
This sequence comes from uncultured Collinsella sp., assembly GCA_900554495.1. Classification (GTDB taxonomy): domain Bacteria; phylum Actinomycetota; class Coriobacteriia; order Coriobacteriales; family Coriobacteriaceae; genus Collinsella. The sequence continues at coordinate 3,858 of USHR01000068.1, read as the reverse complement.
AGCACACGGCGACGCAGAGCGGCAGAGAGCGCGTGTGCCCACAGGCCCTCGGCCTCGGCCAGACGCTGCGTAGCGGGAGCGTCGGAGAGCAGGCCCTCGGGTGTATAGCAAATGACACTCGAGCGCTTGACGAACTCTTCGACCGAAAGCGGGTTGGAGAACATGGCCGTGCCGCCGGTCGGCAGCGTGTGGTTGGGGCCGGCAACATAATCGCCAAGCGGCTCGGAGCTCCAAGCGCCCACAAAGATGGCGCCGGCGTTGCGGATGCCGCCAAGCAGGCCCATTGCGTCCTTGCAGTGCAGCTCAAGGTGCTCGGGCGCCACGGTGTTCACCGCCTCGACGGCGGCAGCCATGTCGGCGGCCACCACGATGGTGCCCTCGTTGTCGAGCGAGGCGCGCGTGATCTCGGCACGCGGCGACTGCGCCACCAGGATGTCGATGCCGGCCTCGACCTCGCGCGCAAACTGCTCGTCGCAAGTCACCAGATAGCAGGCTGCCAGTGGATCGTGCTCGGCCTGAGCCATCAGGTCTGCCGCGACCACCATAGGCTTGGCCGTGGCATCGGCCAGCACGCAGACCTCGGACGGGCCGGCGACCATGTCGATTCCCACGTCGCCCGAGACAATCTGCTTGGCAGCGGCAACAAAAGCGTTACCCGGACCGGTGATCTTGTCGACACGCGGAATGGTCTCGGTACCGTACGCCAGCGCGGCCACGGCCTGAGCGCCGCCCACCATATAGATTTCGTCCACGCCGCCGAGCTTTGCCGCGGCGAGCGTGTAGGGGCTGATCAGGCCGTCCTTTTGCGGCGGCGTCACCATAACCACGCGCTTGACGCCGGCAACCTTGGCGGGAATGGCGTTCATGAGCACGGTGGAGGGATATTGCGCGCGGCCGCCCGGTACATAGATGCCGGCCGCCGCGAGCGGGGTCACCTTAACGCCGAGCATCGTGCCGTCCGCACGCGTGGTAAACCAGCTCTGCTCGACCTCGCGCTGGTGGAACTCGCGAATCTGGCGCGCGGCCTTCTCGAGCGCGGCGACAAAGGCCGGATCAAGACCTTCGAGCGCGGCATCGATCTGCTCTTGCGGCAAGCGGAAGCTCTGCAGCTCGACACCGTCAAAACGCTGACAGTAATCGCGCACCGCGGCATCGCCGTTGGCACGCACGTTGGCCACGATATCGCGGGCGGCGTCGACGATGTTTTGCGGCAGCACACCCTTGCGGTTGAGCTGGTTGGTAACGAGGCGCTCACCGGGAGCAAGCTTGATGGTCTTCATATCGGTATCCCCTATCGGTCGAGGTTGTGTTCGAAAAACGAGAGGCCGGGCGGCGGCGCCAATCGGCCCGCAGCCCGTACGTTGGGGCGCCCGTGCGCGCTCGCGCTATTGTGCCGAGCCCGCGACGGGCTCAAAATGCTTGTCCTTCACGGCCGCCGCCAAGCGATCTGCCAGATTGCGCACGCGCGGATCCAAGCGAGCGGCACCCGGGTTGACGAAGAAGCGGGCCGTGCAGTCCATGATGCGGCCAGTGATGACCAGGTCGTTGTCGCGCAGCGTGGCACCCGTGGCGGTAATATCCACGATACGATCGGTCATGCCGACGATGGGGCCCAGTTCGATGTTGCCGTGCAGCGAAACGATGTCGGCGTTCACGCCGCGCTCGGCATACCAGGCACTCGCGATGCGCGGATACTTGGTTGCCACGCGAAGCGAACCGCGGCGGGCATAGTTGCACTCGGCCTGGCCGGCGCGCCACGCGGGCTCCGCCTCAATAAACGTACACAGGCCGTAGCCCAGATCGACCAGCTGCAGCAGGTTGAGGTCTGCCTCGATAAGCGAATCCCAACCGCAGATGCCGCAGTCGGCACCACCACAGCCCACAAAAGCGGGAGCGTCGCTGGGGCGCACGATGACAAACTCGATATCGCCGACCGTGCCCTCGCCGGCACGCGTGTCGCGACCGCGCACAATCAGGTGACGGCCGGGGTCGCGCAGCTCAGAGACGTCCAGACCCGCGGCCTCGAGCACGTCGAGCGTGTCGGCCTTAAGCGAGCCCTTGGGCACGGCGATGCGCAGCGGGCCCTCGGCGCCACGGCCCGCGGCGTGATCGCCGTCGAAAGCGACATCCTCGGCCGAGGTGCGCGCGGCCTCCAGACGCTCGAGCGAAAAGGCGAAGCCCGCCGCCGGCACCTCGATGCCATCGCCAAATGCACCGGTAAAGATGGAGTCGTAGCGTCCGCCCGAACCGACCGGATCGGGCAGGCCGCCGGCATAGGCCTTAAAGACCAGGCCCGTGTAGTAATCGAAAGAGTTCATGATGGAGAAGTCGAACGACAGTACCTGGGCGTCCTCGGGAGCCAGGCCCTCGACCAGGGCACGGAGTTCGCGCGTCAGCGGCGCGGCGATACCGGCGGCCTCCAGCAGCGCGTCCACGCGGTCGAGCACCTCGGCACCACCGTGCAGACGCGGTAGCTCGCTAATGGCGGCCTTGACGGCATCGGACTCGGCGCTTGCAGCCACGCGGGCATCGAGGCCCACAAAGTCGTTGGCGTGCACACAGCGCAAGGCCTCGGCAGCCAGCTGGCGATTCTCGCATGCCGCGAGCAATTCCTTAAAAGGACGCACGCTACCTGCGATAATGCGCGCATCGGTAAGTGCCAGCTCGCGCACGGCCTCGGCCACGAGCGAGACAATCTCAACATCGCCCGCGGTATCTCCCGCACCGATAAGCTCAAAGCCCAGCTGCGTAAACTGACGCGATCCGCCGGCATTGCGTTGACACTCGCGAACCACCGGCGCCTCGTAGCGAAGGCGCAGGGGCAGGTCGGCCGCGCACATGCGGGTCGAAACCAGGCGCACGATCGGCAGGGTGTTGTCGGGACGGACCACCAGCAGGCGACCGTCATCATCAAAGAGCTTAAACGGCGTGTCCGCAATGCGGCCGCCCTCCTCAAGCGAACCCTTGTCCTCGAGCAGCGGCGTCTCGACCGGAAGGTAATGATGCTCCCTAAAGCAGCCCTTCACCGTACATGCGATCTCCTCGCGCGCCTGAGCCTCCTCGGGCAATATGTCCCGGAATCCCCACGGTGTGGCCGTCATCTGATGAGCCTCCTCATGCTGTGTTTCATATAGAGCAGAAGACCGGCATAGCTCCGCCGGTCTTCTGGGTACTTTAGCATACTAGAGTGTTTGCGGGGAGAATCGTCCTCCTCGGCTCACACCGTATTCATTTGGAAACATAGGGCAAGCGGTTAGCAGCAGTCTCTTGTCACAACGCAAAAAGGGCGCCCGCGCAATTGCGGACGCCCTTGTGCAGGGTCGAGATATCAACCAGCCAAGATATCGGACCCGTGACCAGCTCTTAGTAGTCGAACTGGTGGTAGTAGCGGCGGTACTTGAGGTTGTGCTTGGTGACCAGCTCGTAGTTGCGCGCGAGGCGGTCGGTGGTCAGCACGGACAGGATCCAGGGGGACACGATGACGCGGAAGTCGTCGTCCAGGCCCGGGATCGCGTACTCGGCGGTGTCGATGATGACGTAGTCCTCGTCGCCGGTCACGCCGCTGGTGAGGAAGGCGCGGACGCGCTCGTCGAGGGCGCGGCACTCGTCCTCTCCCATGAACAGGAACACCGGGACGCCGGGCTCGAGCAGCTCGAGCGTGCCGTGGAAGAAGTCGTGCGAGGTGATGTGGCGGATGCGCTTCCACTGCATCTCCTCGAGCAGGCACATGGAGTACAGGATGGTCTCGCCCCACAGCGCGCCCGAGCCGATGAACATGGTGTAGTCGGCCAGCGCGTACTTCCTGGCGAGCTCCTCGGCGCGCGGCTCGAAGCGCTTGCGGATGTCGAGCATGTCCTT
>USHR01000067.1 GCA_900554495.1 uncultured Collinsella sp. | reverse complement strand
AGTCGGTCATCGAAGATTTCGAGGAAGGGCTCGATAACGGCGCCGGAGCGCCGGGCAGGCTCATGCTCATTACGGGAAACCGCGGCTGCGGCAAGACGGTTCTCCTGCGGGAGCTGCAACGTCTGGCCAGCGAGCGCGAATGGGCGGTTGTCTCCGATTCCGCTTCTCTTGGCTTATGCGATCGCTTGGCCGACGCGCTTCGCTCGAATAGGCCCGTTGTGACGTCAATGGAGTTCGGTCCGTCGTTTGGCCGGATGTCGGTCGAGGCGGCGCGGGCAAAGGGCGAAACGTTGCGAGGGCTGGTCAACGAGCGCCTCAAGAAGCTCGGTCCAGGCAAGGGCATACTGTTTGCGATTGACGAGGCGCAATCTGCGTCTATCGAGGAACTGGCGGCTCTTGCCGTTCTCTATCAGCAAGTGCTCGGAGATCAGGATGCTACGGGATTGCCCGATAGCGACCAGCGCGGTCTTGCGCTGGTGTTCGCTGGATTGCCCAGTATGGTTGATGACTTGCTCGAAGAGCCGAGCGTGACGTTTTTGCGCCGTGCCCAGCAGCGTACGCTGGGGGCGATTTCTTTGCCCAAGGTGCGCGATTCATATATCCAGACAGTCAAAGACGCTGGTCTTTGCCTTGATGCGGGGACGGCGGACCTTGCGGCACACAAGAGCATGGGGCATCCATATATGGTTCAGCTGGTGGGCTATTACATGTGGCGGTCTGCTGTTCGACGCGGCTCGCAGGTCATCGAAAGGCGCGATGTCGAGGATGGCCATGCGGATGCCGTCTCCGAGTTTTACGAAGCGGTTGACGCGCCCCTGTATTACGGGCTGCGCAGTCCGCAACGCCTCTTTATCGAGGCCATGGCTGCTGACGAGGGTAAACCGACGCGCATGGCGGATATCATTGAGCGCTGCGATCGCACTCAGAGCTGGGCGAGCAAATATCGCGCAAGCCTGATTCGCGAGCGCGTCATCGAAGCTGCCGGATACGGCCTCGTCCGGTTTACCGTGCCCATGCTGGGCGCGTACATTCGCGATCGAGTTTTATGGCATGAGTAGGGTGATAAAGATGACGGAACAGAAGATGAGTCCGCAGGCTATCGAGGTGCGTGGCGCGTGCGTCCATAACCTCAAAGACATCGATATCGATATTCCGCTGGGAAAGCTGGTGGGTATTGCCGGCGTATCGGGTTCGGGCAAGAGTTCGCTGGCGCTGGGAGTTCTTTATGCCGAGGGCTCGCGTCGCTACTTGGAAGCACTCAGCACCTATACTCGCCGTCGCCTGACGCAGGCCGAGCACGCTCAGGTGGACGAGGTGCTGCACGTGCCGGCGGCGCTCGCATTGCATCAGCGCCCCAGCGTGCCGGGCGTGCGTTCCACCTTTGGCACCATGACCGAGCTCAACAATAGCCTGCGTCTGCTCTTTAGCCGTTGCGCCCATCACGTGTGCCCGCATTGCGGGACGCGTGTGGAGCCGAGCCTTAACGTGGCTGCGGGCCTGTCGCTCACGTGCCCCGCATGCGGCCGCGAGTTCTACGCGCCGGGTGCCGAGGACCTTGCCTTTAACAGCGGCGGTGCGTGCCCCACCTGTGGCGGCACCGGTGTCATGCGCGAGGTGGACGAGGCGAGCCTGGTGCCCGACGAGTCAAAGACTATCAACGAAGGTGCGGTCCTTCCCTGGGGCACGCTCATGTGGGATCTGATGAAGCAGGTGGCTGGCGAGATGGGCGTGCGCACCGACGTGCCATTTAACCAGCTCACGCCCCAAGAGCGCGACATCGTGTTCCATGGTCCGGCGGTTAAAAAGCACATTCTCTACGTGCCCAAAAACGGCGAGGGCGCCACGCCGCTCGATTTCACCTATTACAACGCCGTCTATACCGTTGAGAATGCGCTCGCCAAGGTCAAGGACGATAAGGGCTTAAAACGTGTTGCGCGCTTTTTGCGCGAGGGAGCATGCCGTGATTGCGGCGGCACGCGTCTCTCCGAGGCTGCGCGCCAGCCCCAGGTGCGCGGTATCAATCTGGCGCAGGCGGCGGCCATGACGCTGGGCGAGGCGATTGAGTGGGTGCGCGGGGTGCCTACGTCCTTGCCGCCCGAGATGCGGCCCATGGCAACGGATATCTGCGATTCGTTTTTGAGCGCGGCCCGTCGTCTAGTCGACCTGGGACTCGATTACCTTTCACTCGACCGCGCCGGTGCCACGCTCTCCACGGGTGAGCGCCAGCGTGTGCAGCTCGCCCGCGTGGTGCGCAACCGGTCGACGGGTGTGCTCTATGTGCTGGATGAGCCCTCGATTGGCTTGCATCCTGCCAATGTCGACGGCTTGGTAGGCGTGATGCGCGATCTGGTGGATGACGGCAACACCGTGGTTGTTGTTGACCACGATACGCGCGTGCTGGCGGAAGCCGACTATCTGGTCGAGATGGGTCCCGTTGCCGGAGCGGGCGGTGGCAATGTGATTGCCGCGGGTACGGTGGATGAGGTCGAGCAATCGCAGAGCAGCCGCATCGCCCCGTTTTTGCGCTCGGAGTCCAAGCGCTTGCGTCCGCAGGTGACTGACGAGGAAATGTTCGACCAGGGCCATATCCGCATGGCGACCGATGCCATCCATACCGTCAAGCCGCTCGAAGTCGATATCCCGCGCGGCCGTCTCGTCGCGGTGACGGGCGTTTCGGGTTCGGGCAAGACGACGCTGGTGCTCGAGACACTCATCCCGGCACTTAAGGCACAGGCAGCCAGCGAGCGCCTGCCAAAACACGTGCGTTGGGTCGATGCCGAGGGCATTGCACGTGCCAACCTGATTGACGCCACGCCCATCGGTGCCAACGTGCGCTCGACGGTAGCGACCTATGCCGACATCCATGATGAGCTGCGACGCGCCTTCGCCCGCACGCCCGAGGCAAAGGCAGCCGGCTACAAGGCGGGTGCCTTCAGCTACAACACCGGTGCCTTGCGCTGCCCTACGTGCGATGGAACGGGCTCGATTTCGCTCGACGTGCAGTTTTTGCCCGACGTCGAGATCGTCTGCCCGGCATGCCGTGGTTCGCGCTACGCCGAGGCCGCCTCGCATATCCATCGCGAGGGCAAGGACGGCAGTCTGCTTACGTTGCCGCAGCTCATGGACATGAGTGTGGACGAGGCCCTCGACGCCACGGTGGGACTCAAGAAGGTTCAGACGCGCTTACAGACCTTGCACGACCTGGGCCTGGGTTATCTCACACTCGGTGAGCCCACGCCGGCGCTCTCGGGCGGCGAGGCACAACGCCTTAAGCTCGCGAGCGAGATGGGCCGCGTGCAGGACGATGCCGTATTTGTGTTCGACGAGCCCACGATCGGCCTGCATCCGCTCGATGTCCAAGTGTTGCTGAGTGTGTTCGACGGCCTCGTTGCCAAGGGCGCCACGGTTATCGTGATCGAACACGATCTCGACCTTATCCGCAACGCCGATTACGTGATCGACATGGGCCCGGGCGGTGGCGACGCGGGCGGGCAAATCGTCTGCGCCGGTACGCCGGGTGACATCGCGGCCTGCCCCGCAAGCATCACCGGTCGCTACCTATAGACAATGAGGCAAAGGGACAGCCCCTTTGCCTCATTGATGCTTATTTCACGCATTGAGCCGCGAGATAGTCGCGGAAGAATGGCAATTCAAATGCGACGAGCCCTCGTCCTCGTTCCCCGATGATGCCGGCATCTATCATGCGGCGTCGGTAGCGGGAGACCTGCTGTGGCGAACGCTTAAGGCGCTCGACAAGGTCAGCGGTGGTGGACTCTTCCTCGTCATCGAGCATGGCGATGAGGAATCGCTTGTCCTCCGCCGTGAGTTCCCGATAGGTTGCCGCGAGGATTCGGTCGTCCATCTCGTCGCGCGCGATTTTGATTCCCAGGTCAAAGTCGCGCGACGAGATTTTCTTCGAATCGCTTGTGAGATCCCAGGCACGGTAGCCTACGAGTTGCAATAGGAAGGGAAAACCAGAGATCGAGCGAACGGCTCTATCGATTCCCTCAGCATCTGCCAGGCGATCGTTTTCCTGGATTGTGCGAATCAAGGCCTCGCGTACGTCATAGTCGGCAATGCGACCCAGATGATATTGTTGGGCGCGGCGAAGGAACGAGACCGTCTTGTGGTTCAGTAGTGTCGATACGTTGTTGGGAAGTCCTGCCATGAGCAGGGCGACGCGTTTCCCATCGGTCACAAAGTGCTGATACGTCGCTGCGAGCTGAATCATCTCGTTGAGTGTCGGGTCCACCTCGTCAACCGTGACGAGCAGACCGGTGCCCGCCTCGTTGAGCTGGTCGATGATGTCGCTCATGCGATAACGCCAGGTTGAGGCATCGTGAACGCGATTGACCTCGATGCTGCCGAGCGGTGCAATTCCGAGGCCGGTGACTTCGAAGTGGTTGGACGAGTCGATAAGATGGCCGGCAGCACGTTTCGCCCCGAACTCGATTTCTTCAAGCATTCCCTGGAGCGCGGTCGTCTTTACGGCTATCCAGCCGTGGGATTCCGCCCTTGTCGCGAGCGACGACATGAGAGCGGTTTTACCGGTTCCACGCGCGCCTGAGAAGATCGAGGTCAATTCTGGGCGCCTGCGCTGGCTCAAGAAGGCACGGTCCAGATCACGAATAATCTGCTGCCTTCCGGCAAGATGCGCGGGAACCTCGCCAAAACTGGGGGTAAACGGGTTTTCGAGATATTTCACAAGGCTCTCCTTTCACACCGCCGTTTAACTTCATTTTATTCTAGTTAATTCTGGTTAAAAGCAATGGTTCGTTATTTAGAGCATCAATGTGACAAATGAACAGTCCCTTTGTCACATTGATGCCAAAACCAGCTTGTCAAGAGCTAGAGGGTTTGAAAATCTGCCATTTCTACCCCGTCCCCTAATGGCAGGTTTGTTACATGCCCGGAAAGCCTGTTTGACGCAGGGCTTCGTAGAGGACGATGGCGGCGCTGTTGGAGAGGTTGAGTGCGCTGATGCGGTAGTCATCCGGATTGATGAAGTTGCCGCAGATATCCTGTTGAAGGATGGCCTCGTGGCTGTCCTCGGTATGCCCCAGCGATTCCTCGTGAGCTTCCCAAGCTTCGGCGTTATCGAGTGAGTCGCAATCGCGCAGCATCGGGATGCGCTCGCAACGCTCGGGCGCCGCGGCAAGCAGTGGCTCGGGAATGCCCGAGCTCTCGCTGCCAAAGACCAAGTAGTCGCCATCGCGGTAGGTGCTCTGCGCATAGGTGCGGCGTGCCTTTTTGGTCAGCAGATGCAGGCGTTCGTCGGCAGGGGAGAGACCATTGCGTGCAAGGAAATCCTCCCAGCCGGCATAGGTGGTCACGTCCAAGTTTTGCCAGTAGCCCAGGCCGGCGCGACGTACTGTCTTGTCGTCGAGCGAAAAGCCCAGTGGCTCCACCAGATGTAGACGGGCGCCGGTGACCACGCAGGTACGGCCGATATTGCCCGTATTGGCCGGAATCTCGGGCGCATACAGCACAATGTTGAACATGAATCTCCTTGGCTCAGAACGAAAAACCACCACGAAGGGGACAGGCACCTTCGTGGTGGTTTGGCGGTTACGTAGCGGAAAAACCCGCTTGGATAAACCTAGGCGCGGTGCCAGTCGGTCAGGCAGGCATCGAGGGAGGCGATGAGCGCATCCTTGTCCATGTGACGGCCGATGATGCACAGGCTCGTCATGCGGTCGCCCGTCTCGTCGTCCCAAATCTGCATGATCTCGGGGTTCTCGTCGATGATCTTCTGCTTCTCGCCCTCGGGCGCCGAGTCGACAAACAGGCCGTTCTCCATCAGGCGCATCTGGTGGCCAGCCTGCTCAAACATGTAGCACATGTCCGGATCGCCGGTCTGCCACAACGGACCCTTGACGCGAATGACCTCGTCGGGCCACTCCTGCTCAACAAAATCGGTGAACTTCTGCAGGTCAAACGGCTTGCGGCGCGAGTAAACAAAGGTCTCGATGTCGTACTCGAGCACCTCAGGGTCATCGTGCTCCTCGGGATGCTCCATGGCATCGATCCAGGCGGCGGAATTGTAGGCGCGCATAAAGTCGAAGCGGTCGGTGTCGAGCAGCTCCTCCATGGGGACCTCGCCGTTTTGGGCCTCGACGATCACGGCATCTTTCTGCAGGCTGCGCACGATGGCCTTGAGCTCGGCGATCTGCTCAGGGCTCACGGTATCGGTCTTGTTGAGAATCAGCGTGGAGCAGAACTCGATCTGCTGGATGAGCAGGCTCTCGATGTCGTCCTCGTCGATATCCTCAGCCAGCAGGTCGCGACCGCCGTTGAACTCGTCGTACATGCGGGCGCAGTCGACCACGGCCACGATGTTGTCGAGCGCGAGCTTGGGCTCGCCGCCCACCTTGGCCTCGTCGCAGAAGCTCGAGATGGTGTAGGCGATGGGGATAGGCTCGCAAATACCCGATGCCTCGATGATGATGTAGTCGAAGTTGCCCGAATCGGCGATGCCCTGCAGCTGGTTGGCAAGGTCGTCCGAAAGCGTGCAGCAGATGCAGCCGTTGGTGAGCGGGATGAGGTCGTCGGTCTCGGAAAGGCCACCGTCGGCGATAAGGCTGGCGTCGACGTTGATCTCGCCGATGTCGTTGACGATCACGGCGGCGCGGATGCCGCCGTCGTTAGCGAGGATGTGGTTGAGCAGCGTGGTCTTGCCGGCACCGAGGTATCCGGTAAGCATGATGATCTTCACGGGTTTGTTGGGCATGTGCCCTCCTTTGTTAGACATGGCTTACAGTTGAATCTTATGCCAAACGCCTGCTCTTATACCCACGCGCCGGCAAATAACACAAGCTACTCCCAGGCTCCCCATACATCGGGGCAATAACCGACGGTGGCCTTTTTGCCGTTGCGCACGATGGGCTCGGCTAGAACCTGCTGGTTCTCGAGCAGCTTGTCGAAGCGCTGACTGGGGGTAAGGTGCTGGATGAGCGCGAGCGTCTCCTCGTCCTTGGTTTTGGGATTGAGCAGCTTGTCGATGCCGCCGACCGCCTGCATCACGCTCGTGAGCTCGCCCTTGCTCATCTCCTTTTCCTTAAGGTCAATAAACTGCACCTTAATGCGGCGCTCCTTAAAAAAGCGCTGCGCCTTCTTGGTATCGAAGGACTTTTTGGTGCCAAAAATCTGCACGTTCATGTATTTGTTCCGCCGTTCTACCTGATGAAGTTGGTCGTTGCTCGATCTGCCTCGGGTGCGTTGATGCCGGCGGCCTGTCCTGCCTCGATACAGCGAAGGAGCCAGGCCATGTTTTTGCCGATGTTGCGCATGGTGGCAAGGCCCTCGGCGTCCCCATTGGCGTCGCCGGGCACGCGACCAAACACGTTGTTCCAGTACGTGGAGGTAACCACGGGCATCTGGTTGATGGTGAAGTACTTGTTGAGTACGTCGAAGGTCGTCGACGTGCCGCCGCGACGGGCGACGGCGATGGCAGCGCCCGGCTTGTGCGCAAAGGCCTTGCTGCCGGCATAGAAGGCGCGATCGAGGGCCGAAAGGATGCGGCCGCTGGGGTGCGCATAGTAGACAGGTGAGCCAAAAACAAAGCCATCTGCCTGCTCGGCGGCAGCGATGAGCTCGTTCACTACGTCATCGTCAAAGGTGCAGCGACCGCCAAGCTTGCCGCACTGGCCGCAACCGATGCAATCGCGAATGGGCTTGGCGCCCAGCTGAAACACCTCGGTATCAATGCCTTCGGCATTGAGCTGCTCGGCGACCTCGGCGAGTGCGCGGGCGGTGTTGCCGTTTGCCTTGGGGCTGCCATTGACCAAAAGAACCTTCATCACAAACTCCCTCTGCTTTTGGTGACTTCTGCAGAGGATTATCGCACGATGGGGGAGGCGGCGCGGGCGCGGTGCTAATCCAGTTTGGTACCTGGCACCTGCACGGCTTTCCCGAGCAACGCTTTGAGCTCGTTCAAAATGGAAACGGGCTGTCGGTCAACGCTGTTCAGATGGAGCGTGGCCACGCGAATGGGCGGCTGATATTCAAGCGAGCCGATGAGCACGGGAGAACCCAGGAATCGTTCGATTTCGTTTGCGAGCTCGTCGATTGCCTCGGGGCCGAGCTCATCGAAAAGCGCCACGAACATTGGTCCCGTCGAGCGGAACAGGCGACCCTTGCCGCGCGAACAATCCATGAGGCAGGCGCCGCTTTCGGCGAGCACGCGGTCGCCTGCATCGAATCCAAAGCGGGCATTGACTTCGGCGATATCGTCGACCTTAATGGCAATAAAGCCTGCCTTGCGCGCCACGCGACGCATTTCGCCAATGGCGTTGACCAGGGCGTGAATATCGCCCAAGCCGGTCACGGAATCGGTCGTATCTGCCAAGCTTCGGTTGATGATAATGCCCACATACATGCCGGGCTCGGTATCGGTGCCGTCCAAGCGGTAGCCCGTGCAGTCGCAAAGCACGTATTTTCCGGTGGCATCCATTACGCGATACTGCATGTAGTGGAAGTGCCACGTGCCGTTTATCACCATGTCGAGCTCGACACGTACGTTGTCGCGGTCCTCGGGATGAACGCGGGCGAGCCACATGTCGAGTGAGTTAAAAGGGTGCTGGGAGGGCAGGTCAAAATCGCGCACGGCGTTAACCGACCATTGCGATTCTCCCGTATCGAGATTGAGGATAAACGGATAGCGCGTCTCGGAGCTCATGGAGATCGCTTGGAACACCCGGTCGTTGCAGGGAAGCTGATCGACGATTGGGCGTTGCGGCGCGTCACTGTCTTTCGGTTGCTGCACACGATGCATAAGCTTATAGCGATACATCTTGCGATC
>USHR01000066.1 GCA_900554495.1 uncultured Collinsella sp. | reverse complement strand
ACGAAATGAGGGCGGCAAACGAAAGGAACGTGGCAGGGCCGGCAGCAGCAGCCTGTGAGGACATAACGCTAATGCCCACGATCGAAGAAGACTGATCGAGAATCTCCATCGTATGCTGCGGCTGGAGCAGGCGCATCACGCCCTCCGCTGTCCGCACGACATAGGAGAACGACAGGCGAGCCGACGTGATGGGGTCTAAACGGACCACCTGCGTAGAGGCATACACACCTAGGCGCTCGTCCTCTTTGAGCGCAACCGAGGTCGAATGCTGCTTGCCGTCGCGCTCATACTCAATGGCGATATCGTCCTTACCGGCGGCCTTGCCGATGGCATCGTAAACGTCCATCCAGGTAGCGCACGATACTCCGTCAACCGAAAGGATCGCGTCGCCGCCCTCGATACCCGCCTTGGCGGCAATAGACCCCTCGTCAACCTGACCGATCACGTTGGTATCCATCGGCACGGTGACACCCGCAATAGAGTAGATGCTCATAAGCAGCAAAAAGCCCGTCAGGATATTGACGAGAATGCCCGCGAGCAGCATAAAGGCGCGCTTGAGAAAACCCTGGCCCAGATAGGTATGCGAACGCTCTTGCGCAAGGAACTCGGCTTCGCCGCACGGCAGCTCCCACACATCGCCCTCGGCAGTCGCATGCTCTCGATCGAACCGGCGGCCGTCAAAGGTGGTGTAGCCCGCCGCGTCTCGCGGCAGCGTCTGATACTTGGTGGGATAGTAGCTCGGCGAGGGCTTCTCCCCTTCCTCATACCAGGGCGCGATGGAGCCCCAACCCAAGAGTAAGGCACATGCCTCGAGCACATCCCCCTCGGACAGCTCAAGTTCGGCGGCAAGGTCGGCAACGGTCACGCGACCATGACGATAGATAGCCGCGAGCACGCGATCGGCGCACGAGACGTCGGTCGGATCCATACCGCAGATGGCAGCGTAGCCACCCAGCAGCAGCGGGGTCACGCCAAACTTAGTTCCAATGCGACGCGACGTGTAATGGATGTCAAAGCGGCACGGAAGGCCCAAAAAGAACTCGGTCACACGGACGCCGCAGGCACGCGCCGCCAAAAAGTGGCCGCCCTCGTGCAAAAACACGAGGACGGAAAGCATCAGCAGGCCCCAAAAGACCGATGAAAGAACGCTCAGAACAGTATCCATAAAACGAAAAAGCAATCCTTATGGGTTAGGAACGGGTTGCGGCGAGCACCTGCGCAGCTTTTTCACGCGCCCACGCATCGATGTCGCGAAGCTGCTCAAACGAATCGACCGCCTGCATATCGTGGGCATCCATGCAGGATTCCACAATGCGATCGATATCGGTAAAGCTGCAGCCATCGTGCAGAAAGGCATCGACGGCGACCTCGTTGGCGGCATTGAGCACGCACGGCATGGTGCCACCCGTCTTGCCGGCACGCTCGGCCAGTGCCAGACAGCGGAAGGTATCCATGTCGGCAGCATCAAACGTGAGCTGCCCCAGCTCGCGGAAATCGATACGAGGCGCCGGGGTATCCCAACGCTCGGGATACGAGAACGCGAACTGAATGGGAATACGCATGTCGGAAGCACCGAGGTGCGCCATCACGGAGCCGTCGGCGAACTCGACCATAGAGTGAATCTTGGACTGACGCTGCACGACCACGTTAATGAAATCGAGGTCGCAGTTAAACAGATGCATGGCCTCAATGCGCTCCAAGCCCTTGTTCATGAGGGTGGCGGAGTCGATGGTGATCTTGGCACCCATGGCCCACGTGGGATGTGCGAGGGCATCGGCACGCGTCACGCGGTCGAGCTCGCCGCGCGTGCGGCCAAAGAACGGACCGCCCGAGCAGGTGAGCCAAATACAATGAGCCTCGCGTGGGTTCTCCCCCAGATAGCACTGGTAGATGGCGGAGTGCTCAGAGTCGACTGGAATAAGCTGGCCCGGTTGCGCCAACGGCATAAGCAAGTCGCCACCGACGACGAGGGACTCCTTGTTGGCAAGGGCAAGGCGCTTATTTGAGGTCAAGGCCGCATGGCTCGCCTCGAGACCGGCGGCACCCACAATAGCGACGAGCACGCAGTCGACATCGTCGCGACGCGCGAGCTCGCAAACCGCCTGCGCGCCAACGCCGAGCTTCGTTCCCTCGGGCAACTCCTGCAGCACGGCGTCATCGCCATGAGCGACATCGGCCACGGCAACCGCCGGAACCGAGAACTCGCGGGCAGCGGCAACGAGCTCGGAGGTACTGGAGTTAACGGACAGCGCCGTCACCTGCAGGCGATCGGCATGCTGGCGGCACACATCGAGCGCCTGGGTGCCGATGGAGCCCGTACAACCCAGGATGGCAACACGGAGGCGTCCATCGGGGCCATACGTCGTCTGGAATGACATTACAGCACGCCTCCGATCATCAGCATCAGCTGCGCGGTGATGCAGCCGAAGATAAGCGAATCGCTACGATCGAGCATGCCGCCGTGGCCCGGGATAAGGTTGCCGGAATCCTTGACGCCCACGCCGCGCTTGATGCGCGACTCGATAAGGTCGCCGATAACGCCCAGAATGGACACGACCACGCCGCACAGCAGCGCATAGAGCAGGCTGAGCTTGTAGAAATGCGTCGCCCACAGGATGAGCCAAATCAAAACCGAGCCCAGGATGCCGCCGGCAAAACCCTCCCAGCTCTTTTTGGGAGAGATCTTGGGAACCATCTTGTGTTTGCCGATACGACTGCCCACGATGTAGGCAAACGAGTCGGAGACCCAAAGGGACGCGCAAACGCCCACCGAAAGCAGGGCGCCGGCAAAACCGGGCACGGCATCGCGCAGCAGCACGATAGCCGACAGCATAAAGCCAGTGTAGATAGGGCCCATGAGCGTCACGGCAACGTCAGAGATGCGAGTGCGCGGAGACCAGACATACCAGATACCAACCGCAAGCATCAAAGCGAACAGCAGAGCGTTCAACAGCAGCGAATCGCCCAGAGCCGAGAGCGGAAAGAGCACGGCGGCAGCGATACCAAGGCGCTCGTTGGCAACCTTGCCGTCGAGCCTCGTCATGCGGAAAAACTCGTAGCAGCACAGACCGCTCATGACGGACACGAAGATGGCCGTGGGCACAATACCCAAAACCAGGCACAGGATAAAGACAACGGCATAGACGATACCGGCGGCGGCACGGGTGATAAAGCCCGCCAGCCACGAACCGGAGCTGCTCTTCGCCGCAGGCGCTCCCGCAGTGGCAGCCTTACGCGCGGGCGTCGCGGAAGTAGGCGCCTTGGGAGCGGATGCCTTGGGACGTTCGGACACGATTAAGCCTCCTCGGTCTTGCACAGTCCACCAAACCTACGGTCGCGACCCTGGAAGGCCAAAATGGCGTCGACAAGGCCCCAGCGGTCAAAGTCGGGCCAATAGGTATCGGTGACATAGAACTCGGAATAGGCAACCTGCCACAGCAGATAGTTCGAAAGGCGCAGCTCGCCGGAGGTGCGAATCACAAGCTCCGGATCGGGAAGACCGGCGGTGTACAGGTGCGAAGCCACCATATCATCGTCGATAGCGGCGGGATCGATCTTGCCAGCAGCCGCATCAAGCGCGATCTGGCGGACAGCGCGGGTAATCTCAGCACGGGCACCGTAGTTAACGGCCAGCGCCAGCGTCATACCGGTATGGTCAGCGCACTCGGCAAGGCCGCGCTCAAAGACGTCGCGGGTCTTCTTGGGCAGCGCGGAAATATCGCCCAAAAAGACAACGCGGACGTTCTCGCGCTTAAGCAGCGGCAGCTCATCGATAAACGTCTTGGCAAACAGGTGCATCAGAACGTTGACTTCGTGCTGCGGGCGATTCCAGTTTTCGGTCGAGAACGCATAGGCCGAAAGCACGTCGACGCCCAGGCGCACGCAGGCGGTAATGATCTCGCGCAGCGAGACGATGCCGGCCTTGTGGCCTTCGGTGCGGGCCAGACCGCGCGACGTGGCCCAACGGCCGTTGCCGTCCATGATGCACGAAATATGGTGCGGAATGTTATTGAGGTCAAGGTCGGAAAAACCGACGCCCGCAGGGGCGTCGGCAAAGTACTCGACCAGTTTATGCTCGTCGTATTGCACCTTAGATCTCCATGACCTCGGCTTCTTTTTCCTTCAGAAGCTCCTCGACCTTGGCAACATACTCGTCGGTATGCTTCTGGACCTTGGCCTGCTCGCGACGGACATCGTCCTCGGTAAGCTCCTCGTCGCGCTCGAGCTTGTTGTTAAAGTCGCGACGGATGTTACGGATGGAGACCTTGGCCTGCTCGGCGTACTCGCGGCACTCCTTAACGAGCTCGCGACGACGCTCCTCGGTGGGAGCCGGGAACGGCAGACGCACGACGGTACCATCGGAGTTGGGGGTAATACCCAGGTCGGAGGCACTGATGGCCTTGACGATGGCATTGATGAGCGCCTTATCCCACGGCTCGATAAGCAGCATGTGGGCCTCGGGGGTCTTAACGGCGGCAACCTGCGTGACGGGCGTGGGAACACCGTAGTAGTCGACGGTGATGTCGGACAGAATGTTAGCGTTGGCGCGGCCAGTGCGGACCTTGGAGAAGTTATGCTTGAGGGACTCGAGTGACTTGTCCATGTGGGCGGTGATGTTCTCTGCCATGCTTAATCCTCCTGATAGACGAGCGTGCCGACGGGCTCACCCGAAAGCGCGCGCTTGACGGTGTCCTCGCCATCGATGTTGAGGACCAAAATCGGCATACGGTTGTCCTGGCACAGTGCCGTAGCCGTGGAATCCATAACCTGCAGACCGCGGACGAGAACCTCGTGATAGGTAATCTTGTCAAAACGGACGGCATCGGCGCACTTGACGGGATCCTTGTCGTAGATGCCGTCAACCTTGGTGGCTTTAATCAGAATCTCGGCGCCGATCTCGCACGCACGAAGAGCCGCGGCGGTGTCGGTCGTAAAGTACGGATTGCCCGAACCGGCGGCAAAAATAACGACGTTGCCCTTGGAAAGGTGGTTGATGGCGCGACGGCGAATATAGGGCTCGCAGATCTCATTCATCTGAATAGCGCTCATCACGCGGCAAGGAACATCGTTATGCTCGAAGGCATCCTGCAGGGCGAGCGCGTTCATAACGGTTGCCAGCATGCCCATGTAGTCGGCCTGAGCACGCTCCATGCCACCGGCAGCGCCGGCCATGCCGCGGAAAATATTGCCGCCGCCGACAACGACGCCGACCTCATGACCAACGGCGAGCAGCTCCTTGACCTGCTTGGCAAGATGGTCGGTAACCTTGGGGTCGATGCCATATTGGCCGTCGCCCATCAGTGCTTCGCCGGAAAGCTTAAGAAGCACGCGTTTATATCGGATGTCGGACAAAGCGATCCTCCTTTAGATTGAACTCTCAACATTCTATCAAAGGCTCTAAGAAGAGCCATGAAAAAGCAGGCTGTGAGTAAAACCCACAGCCTGCTCATTACCAGCTACAAGAGCTTATTTACTCGCCACGGACCAGACGGTCAAAGGCAACGACGGTAATGGTGTCGCCGAGCTCCTTGGAGACCTGCTCAGCGTACTTCTTGATGGTGAGGGAGCTGTCCTTGATGAACTCCTGCTCGGTGAGCACGGACTGCTTGTAGAACTTCTCCAGACGGCCGACAGCCATCTTCTCCTGAATGGCCTCGGGCTTGCCGGACTCGGCAGCCTGAGCCATGTAGATCTGCTTCTCGTGCTCGACGGTCTCGGCCGGAACCTGATCGCGGGTAGCGCAGATCGGGGCGACGGCGGCAACCTGAAGGGCAACGTCGTGAGCGAAGGTCTTGAAGGACTCAGCCTGAGCGGTCTCGGCCTTCTCGAAAGCAAACTCGACGAGGACGCCGATCTTACCACCCATGTGGATGTAAGAAGCGAGAGCGCCGTTCTCGGCCTTGCGGGCAGCGAAGCGGGAGATCTTCATGTTCTCGCCCATGATGTGAATCATCTCGGTGAGCTCGGAGGAAACGGTCTCCTCGCCCATCGGCTTCTCGAGAAGAGCGTCGACGTCAGCAGGCTCGGTGGTAGCGACAACCTCAGCGACCTTGGAAGCAAAGCCGGTGAACTTGGCGTTGGAGCCAACGAAGTCGGTCTCGCAGGAGAGCTCGAGCAGAGCGCCGGTCTTGCCATCCTCGGAGACGAACGCGGCAACAGCGCCCTCGTTGGTCTCACGGCCAGCCTTCTTGGCAGCCTTGGCAAGGCCGTTCTTACGCAGAACGTCGACAGCGGCGTCCATGTCGCCGTCAGCCTCGACGAGAGCCTTCTTGCACTCCATCATCGGGGAGTCGGTCATCTCGCGGAGCTGCTTGACCATAGCGGCGGTAATCTGGGCCATTGTGGTTCCTTTCAAAGAGATGAAAAAGAATTAACTAAGACTGATTTACTCGGCCTTGGGCTCAGCGGCCATCTCGGCCTCGGAGACCTGCTCCTTGCCGGAGCCAGCGAGGCAGGCGTCAGCCATGAGCTCGCACATAAGGGTGACAGCGGAGATAGCGTCATCGTTGCAGGGGATGCCGTACTCGACCTCGTCGGGATCGGAGTTGGTGTCGATCAGAGCGACGACGGGGATGTTCAGGCGCTGAGCCTCCTTGATGGCGTTCTCCTCGCGCTTGGTGTCGATGACGAAGAGAGCCTGGGGCAGACCCTTCATGTCGCGGGCGCCACCGAGGTTGGTCTGGAGCTTGGTGAGCTCCTTGCCGAGCACAGCCTGCTCCTTCTTGGGGAGCACTGCCATGCGGCCGTCCTCGACCATGGCCTCGAGCTCCTCCATGCGGTTGATGCGGGAGCGGATGGTGACGAAGTTGGTCAGCATACCGCCGAGCCAACGCTGGTTGATGTAAGGCATGTTGGCGCGCTCAGCGGCGTTCTTGACGGCCTCCTGAGCCTGCTTCTTGGTGCCGACGAACAGCACGTTGCCACCCTTGGCGACGTTCTTAACGAAGGTGTAGGCCTGGTCGGCGTCGAGGATGGTCTGCTTGAGGTCGAGGATGTAGATGCCGTTGCGCTCACCGAAGATGAACGGCTTCATCTTGGGGTTCCAGCGACGGGTCTGGTGACCGAAGTGGCAGCCGGCCTCGAGCAGGGTGCGGATATTAATCTTGGTAGCCATGTTAAACCTCCTGTGGTTTGCCTCCGCGCGGGGTCATCCTCCAAAACCAACCCAGACATGTGCTACCAAAGCCCGGGCACCACGGTATGAAGTAGCCGCGCGTGCGTGATAAAAACATGTTGCCGTGAAGCAACCCGATGAATGATAGCAGGAATGCATCTTCCTGCCAACCCGCAATCAAAACCACACACCTGAGTGCAGCGCGGAACGTCCCAGCAACTATTCGCCGCGGGGATGGGCTTGAGCCACGGCCCGCTTAAGCCGATCGGGCGTGAGATGCGTGTAGATCTGCGTCGTGGACAGACTCGCATGACCCAGCAGCTCTTGAACCGAGCGCAGGTCCGCACCGCCCTCGAGCAAGTCGGTCGCAAAGGTATGGCGCATCGCATGCGGCGCGATGTCGGGCGGAATGCCGGCGAGCGTCGCCAGCGTATGGAACCGCCGCCTGAGCATGGCGGCGCTCATGCGATTGCCGCGCGCCGATATAAGCAGCGGATGCGGCCCGGTAGCGGGGTCACGGCGCTTTGCCTGAGCGAGCAACTCCGGCCTCCCCTCCTCAATATAGAGACGCGTCACCTCGAGCGCACGACGATACAGAGGGACAATACGTTCTTTGCTCCCCTTGCCCCACAGGCGCAGCGTGCGTTCGGACCAAGCGATGGACTCCACATTGAGTGCTGCGAGCTCAGAGATACGAGCACCCGAGGCATAGAGCAGCTCGAGCATCGCCGCATCGCGCAGTCCCGCGGGCGTCGAGGTATCAGGCGTCTTGAGCAGCGCCTCGACCTGATGGGTCGTAAGGACGCCCGGCAGGTCACGCGGCAGCTTGGGCGATGCGATCGCCGAGGCCACATCGCCCTCGACAATCCCCTCGGCAGCCATCCAGCGATAGAGAGATCGGATAGCCGACAGGTGCGCCGCAAGCGTTCGGGGAGCCACCTGCTCACGCGAAAGCTCGGCAAGATAGCGACGAATGGTGCGCACGTCGGCAGCGAAAGCATCGATATCCTCGCGCTCGCACCAGGCAGCAAAGCGCTCCAACCGCGAGCCATAGGCCGTCACCGTGTTGGGAGAAAGACCCTCGACACGTGCGATGTAGGCGATAAACGAGTCGACGGTGTCGTACAGGTCACAGGCTATGACCGGTCGCCTCCAAACAGATCGGGTCGAGTGGCCAGATAGGCATCAAGGGCCTCGAGCGCACGGTCCGCATAGGCCTGGTAGCGGTCGCGCTTGCTGCGGCGCTTACCATCCTCGAGTGGCGGCACCAGGCCAAAGTTGACATGCATGGGCTGATAGCCCACGGTGGCAGGATCGGTCGCATAGCCCACGAGCGCACCCAGGGCGCCCACGCGCGGCAACTCGACGCCCGCAGCACCGATAGCCTCGGCATAGGTGTTGAGCGCCGCGAGCAGACCCGTCGCCACGGCTTCCATGTACCCCTCGGTGCCGGTGATCTGACCGGCCAGGCGCACGCCGGTACCGGGCACGGCAAAGGTGCCATCGAGCACGTGCGGGGCATCGACAAAGGTATTGCGGTGCATGACACCGTAGCGGAAGAACTCAGCGTTCTCCAGGCCCGGCACCATATGGAAGACGCGCTTCTGCTCGCCAAAGGTCAGGTTGGTCTGGAAGCCCACCAGGTTATAGGCGGTCTTCTCCTTGTTCTCGGCACGCAGCTGAATCG
>USHR01000065.1 GCA_900554495.1 uncultured Collinsella sp. | reverse complement strand
TATAAGAGACAGGTTTTGCAACTGATTCGCCCACGTAATAAGGGGTCGTGGGCAAAAAACGTCAAATATGAGTACTGTCACAAGTCCCGTAGCATTATCTTTTTACAAAATATGCAGTATTACGCAACATATGTCCAAGTACTTAGCTGATGAAGGCCTGCAATTCTTCCGCTGCAGGACCCCTGGCGTTTAAATCGCCTTCTGATGGCATGAAATCGCTGTTACTAAATTGGTAACAGTACTCATATTTGCTATTTTTTGACCACGGGCCCTTGGATGGCAGTGTGATTTTATGCCCTCGGGGTTCGAATCCCGGCATATCGGTAGCAAAAAGCCCGCTACCGAATTGGTAACGGGCTTCTTAGATTCTGTGGTGCCCCCAGCGGGATGTCCGCGTGCGGCTGGCGCCGCCCGCCTTCACTGCGTCACTTCGCTCCTTGCGTGCTGCGCTGGAAAACGTTTCGCGTTTCCACAGCTCCGCACCCTGTCGGGTTCGAATCCCGGCACATGGATAGCAAAAAGCCCGTCACCGCGAGGGCAACGGGCTTCTCAGTTTAAATGGTGCCCCCAGCGGGATTCGAACCCGCGATATCCACCTTGAAAGGGTGGCGTCCTTGGCCGCTAGACGATGGGGACAGCGGGAAAGAGTATAGCAGACTTTTTTAGCCGTTCACATATCGTTGGCAAACTGAAAAACCACCACACAGGAGCTGACTCCCTATCCCGATCTTCAAACATCTCAACCTGTAACATCTGGGCGGGCAAATCGGCTCTATGTGTTACAGATTGAGACAAACCGCTGGGACGGGTCAAAACCACCACAAAGGTGCCTGTCCCCTTTGTGGTGGTTGGGGCGTTAGGGGAGGAGCTTCATGGCGGCGTCGTGGGCGGCGTGCTCGTAGGTGTCGTCGAGGGGCTTGAGCGGCAGCAGGGCGGCGGCCTGTGCATCGCCACGGTGCTCGAGGGCATGGGCGATCAGCCAGTCGGCGAGCTCGGGGTTCTTGGGCAGCGCCGGGCCATGCAGGTACGTGCCGATGACGCCCTTGTAGATCAGGCCCTCAAAGCCATCGTCGCCGTTGTTGCCGGTGCCCGTGACGACGGACGTTCCGAGCGGCGTGGCCTCGGCGTCCAAAAGCGTGCGGCCACCGTGGTTCTCGAATCCCACAAAGGGCTCAGGTGCCAGATCGGTTTTGACGGCTACGTTGCCGATCAGGCGGTCGGAGCCGCGTACGGTTTCGGCGGCAATGACGCCCAGGCCCTCAATGCGATCCTCGCCCATGTAGTACGAACGGCCGAGCAGCTGATAGCTGCCACAGATGGCAAGCAACGTGCCGCCGTCCTCAACGTAGGCCGCGACCTTGTCTTTTTGAGCGAGCAGTTCATGTGCAACCGCCAGCTGATCGCGATCGGAGCCGCCACCCATCATGACAATATCGGCATCGTGCAGATCGAGCGTCTCGCCCATGCGGACCTCGTCCACACGCGCGGGGATGCCGCGCCAGGCGCAGCGGCGCTCGAGGGCGATGACGTTGCCGCCGTCGCCATAGAGGTTGAGAGCATCGGGGTATAGGTAGACGATGCGCAACGGGCGCGAAAGATTGACTGGCGCGACGGCGGAAGGGATGGCGTTGCCATCGGCGCGGGCCACGGCGCGCCCGGCAACAACGTCGGCGGTGGTGCCATTAAGCTCGTCGAGCTCCTTGACCAGCGGCGGGAAGGCCGTGTAGTTGGCGACGGCGTAGAAAGTGTCGCCGGCGGTCTCATCCGCCACGGCGCCAATTGCCTGCGCGACGTCCGAGATGATGGCGGCGTCGATGCCGGCGTACTTGAGACGTACCTGCATATCGTGTGCACGCGTGCCGCCGGCAAAGGCGACAAGCCCTGGGGTATCGGCGATGCGCTCGAAGTCGACGTCGTAGATCCAGGAGACATCGTGGCCGTCGGCACTGTTGTCGTTCAGGAAGAAAGCGCAGAGTCTGCCACCCGCCGTCTTAATGGACTGGATCTGTCGATCGAAGCCCACGGGATTCTTGGCCAGGTTTGCCTCGACGGTGCGACCGGCAATATCCCAGCGGCCCATGCGTCCGCCGGCAGGCACGTAGGCATTGAGCGTGGGCTGCAAGTGCGCCGTATCCACGCCTAACTCATGTGCGGCAAAGAATGCGGCGGCAACGTTATAGACCATATATAAGCCGTTGTAGCGCGTGTCGATGTGCGCGGCTGGCGCGCTGGAATCAGATCCAAACACCAGGTCAAAACCATAGCCGTCGCGACTGAGCTTCACATTCGTCACGCGGCGGACCAGTGCGGGGCGTGCCCAACCGCACGAGGGGCAATGGTAGGCGCCGAGTTGACCATACTGTACGTAGTCGTACTCCAACGGGGCGTTGCACTGCGAGCAAAAGCGCGAGTCGCTAATGCGGTCAGACTCGGTGTTGGTGGCGCCGTCGATGCCAAAGGCGATGCTTGCATTGGGAACGCGCGCGGCGATCGCGGCACACAGCGGATCGTCGGCGTTATAGATGAGCGTCGTTGCCGGCGAAAGCTCCAACGCATGGGCGATGACGTCTTGGGTATGGTCGATCTCTCCGTAGCGATCCAGCTGGTCACGGAACAGGTTGAGCAGCACAAAGTAGGTCGGCTTGAGCTTGGGCAAGACGCGCACCGTGTAGAGCTCGTCGCATTCAAAAACGCCCACGCGTTTGCCGCTGCTGGTGTGCTTAAGATCGCTGCGGGCCTCGAGCAGAGCACCCACCACACCAGGCTCCATATTGTTGCCGGCACGGTTGCACACCACGGTAGCACCGCTGGCAGCAACGGCGTCGGCGATGAGGTTGGAGGTGGTGGTCTTACCGTTGGTGCCGGTGATCACCACGCTGCGGTCGACAAGGCCCGCCAGGTCGCTCAGCAGATAGGGGTTGATCTTCATGGCGATGCGGCCGGGGAGTACGCCGCCCTGGCGCTTGAGGACGGAGCGCAGTCCCCAGCGAGCGATATCGCTCGAGGTGCAGGCAAGAGATGAGCGGAGGTTCATGAAACCGTTCCTAACGTAAACGACATGGTCGGGTCGAGTGCGTCACTAAAATCCGTAGCGGCGCGCAAATTCCTGGGCAAGCTGCGACACGTCTTCGCAGGCATTGGCCCAGGGGGCAAAGTCGGGAGTGTCCGAGATAATGCCGTCCGCTTCCCAAACGGCCTGGTGCGAAAGATCCCAGGGATCGCGTGGCTCGGGCCGGCAGGGAAGGTACGGTGTCTGATACATGGGATTCAGCAAGAAGAACGCGCCGCCCTCGCAGCGGTTAGCGAACTCACGCAGCGCACGCGCCGCCGGACGCATCTTGTTCGTTTTGAACAGGAGGATCGTGCGGGCGAGCAGGTACCAGGGGGAGTTCTCGAGTGCATCGGCCCCCACCTGTTCCTCGAGCTGGTGAGCCAGGGCAAAAAAGCCGTCTTGGTCTTCCAGTCGAGCGAGGGCGAGCAACACGGTGCCGGCAGCTCGGGTGGGATAGCCTTCTGCCTTAAGGACGCGGTGGGCGTAGTTGGCAGCGGCGCGGTAGCGGGCGCTTGCCATGCACAGCTGCGAGATGGCCTCGAGCGTGTGGAGCCACCCGATAAGTGCCGGCTCGCTCACGGTGAGATCTGACGCCGTCGCGCCGTCCGTCAAAACCTTGTTGGCCCAGTAGTGTGGGGCCTCCATATCGAACCCAGGCACGCTTTGTTGGAGGTAATCGGCCGTGGTTGCCTCAAGCTTCATCAGGTCGCCCAGGCAGGCGTCAACGGGCGTGTCGGCCAGGATGATGGCGAGCAGCTGCGCGTCGACGGTCAGTGCGTCGACGCGGACAATCTTGAGCAGCTCATCGCGCATGTCGTCGAACAGGCGATTGCGCGTCTGCTCAAACTCCTCGTCGCTGCCCATGTCTTCGATGCGATGGAGCTCGTCGAGCAGGTGGCGATGAACACCGGCATAGGACAGCAGCGCCTGGGCATGCTCGGACTGCGCGTACTTTTGGGGATTCGCACTAATGTCGTTATGGACAAGCTCGCGTGCTGCATCGGTGAGCTCGGGGTGCGACGCCAGATAGGTGCGCTCCAAGTAGGCGGGGATGTAGACGCTCGGATCCATTAGAGGTCCCCTCCCTTAAATGGAAGCCCCTGCTCGGCTGCGCGCAGGATGCGCTCGTCGATCTGGGAACGCACGATATCGCTGGTGGCGACCCAGGCGGCAAAGCTGGCGTTGTCGGGAGCGCCCAGGCCCTCCTGCAGTACCGGCGTCGCCTCGGACAGTGCAAGGACGAGCTCGTCGGTGGAGCCTGTACCCACGTTGACGCGGGCATAGACGCCATCGGGAAACTCGGTTTGGAAGTAGAGCGCCTCGGCCGCGTGCGGACACGAGCGCGCAAGGATACGCAGGTAGTGCTCGGCGCCCTCGTAGTCCAGCTCGCGCCAGGCTGCGCTCATCAGTGCGATGAGCGTCCACGGGTCCAAGTCGCGCTCCGCATCTTTGGGGCGGCGGCGCAGCGGGGTATTCGCGAGATAGGGTACGGAGTGGGCGGAGCGAAATCGTTTGAGCTCCTCGGCGGGGTATTCGAGCTTTGCCATGGCGAGCATCGCGGTGTGGCGGACGCCGGCGGGGTCGTTGGGCGCAAAGTCCAAGCTGCGATTCGCTGTCTCCAACGACATGCGATAGCGTCCGCTAATGAGGGCGCGCGATGCAAGAGCGGCAAGCCAGCGCAGGTAGGGGCGGCGCATAAGGTCGCCTGCGGCTTCACGCTCGTAGGGGTCCTGCGCCGAGGCGATCTTGAGCGCCAGATCATGCTCGACTTCATCGCGCTTGGACACCAGATACTGCACGTATTCCTCGTTGGAGTCGGCGGTGAGGGCCGTCAGCATGCGCTGGGCATCCCAGTTGGTCGGATCGAGTGCGGCGGCCTCGCGAAGCATGTTCTCGGCAGCGGCCTCTTCCTGCTCGGCCTGGGTATCATCGGGGATAAAGGGAATGCGGTAGTCGACGGCCTCGACCACCTTGGCAATTAGATGTCCGGCGCGGTCGCGATCGTGCACGATGAGCGGCGCGGGGTCGCGGGTGAATTGCTCCATCAGACGCTCGACGGCGGGGCCGTCGGTGAGCGGGATATTGTCGCGGCGCAAGGCCTCAAGAACGAGGCGATGGCAATCCTCTTGAATGGGATCGAATGCCATGGGGCCTCCTTTGCTGCGGTTAGGGTTCAAATGTCTCTATATAAGGTTCTAGTTTACCCGCATGTGGCACACCGGGGGTACCGCACTTGGACTTGCACCTTTGCACCACGAAGACGGATGTCGCACAAATGTCGGCACCTTGGACGACCGAGTGGTATCACGGTGCCGCAAACGGTCGATTTTTGGCGGCGAACGGTGCATATTTTGGAGGGGCACCGTCCTGCCCGGGGTATGTAGCCAACCTTGATAAAGCGTTTGCCCAGCTTGGGACAATAACCGCAACGCTAGAGGTTCCAGGATAGAAAAAACGTTTCATCATTGGCGGCTTTAGGTGAATAACTGACCAACCAGAACGGTAAAATAGTGTTTGTCTGAGCGTTGAGACGTTTAGACATCGCGCATTGTCATCGCCGGCAACGCGCAAACGGTCCTAACGGAGCCAATTGGGTGCTCCGTTATATACGCAAGTCTAAGAGGGGCTTGTTTAGGAGGCACAGTATGGGACGTTTTACCAATCCTCGCGATCTGTACTTTGGTGAGGGTGCTCGCCACGAGGTGAAGAACCTCAAGGGCAAGAAGGCCATCATCGTTTCTGGCGGCAGCTCTATGCGCCGCGGCGGATTCCTGCAGGACGTTGAGGCCGACCTTAAGGAAGGCGGTTTCGAGGTCAAGCTGTTCGAGGGCGTCGAGTCCGACCCGTCCATCGAGACGGTCATGAAGGGCGCCGAAGCCATGCGCGAGTTCGAGCCCGACTGGATTATCGCCATCGGCGGCGGCTCGCCCATCGATGCCGCTAAGGCCATGTGGGTCTTCTACGAGTATCCCGAGGAGTCCTTCGACAACATCATCCAGCCGTTCAGCTTCCCCGAGCTGCGTCAGAAGGCTCATTTCTGCGCCATCTCCTCTACCTCCGGCACCGCTACCGAGGTCACCGCGTTCTCCGTCATTACCGACTACGCCAAGGGCATCAAGTACCCGCTGGCCGACTTCAACATCACCCCTGATGTCGCCATCGTCGACCCCGAGCTCACCTACACCATGCCCGCCAAGCTGTGCGCTCACACCGGCATGGATGCTCTGACCCACTGCATGGAGGCCTACGTTTCCACCTGCGCCTCTATGTTCACCGACGCCAACGCTCTGCACGGCATCCGCGAGATCGTCGAGTGGCTGCCCAAGTCCTATGCTGGCGACCATGAGGCCCGTCAGCACATGCACGAGGCTCAGTGCATCGCCGGTATCGCCTTCTCCTCGGGCCTGCTCGGCATCGTTCACTCCATGGCTCACAAGACCGGTGCTGCCTTTGAGAACGGCCACATCATCCATGGTGCCGCTAACGCCATGTACCTGGGCAAGGTCATCCAGTGGAACTCCAAGGACCCGCGTGCTGCTGAGCGTTACGCTTACGTGGCCAAGGAGATCCTGCACCTTCCCGGCGAGACCAACGAGGAGCTCATCGCTGCGCTCGTCCAGAAGATCCGCGACCTCAACGATCAGCTCAACATTCCGCAGTCCATCAAGGATTACGCAAATGGTGGCGTAAAGGTCGACGCCGAGAACCCGCAGATGGTTTCCGAGGAGGAGTTCCTCGCCAAGCTGCCCGAGATCGCCGCGAACGCCGAGCAGGACGCCTGCACGCCGGAGAACCCGCGTGAGACCAAGGCTGCCGACTTCGAGAAGATCCTCAAGGCCTGCTACTACGACACCGACATCGATTTCTAATCGACTCTTGTTATCGTAACGAGGGGCTCCGCACGTATCCGTACGGGGCCCCTTTCTTTTTACTTATTAGAGAATGGGATAAAAATGGCTGCAATCTTCAATAGCCCCAGCAAGTACATCCAGGGTCCGGACGAGCTCGCCAAGCTCGGCTCCTATGTCGAGCCGCTCGGCGCTAAGGCCCTCGTCATCGTGACGCCTTCGGGCAAGAAGCGCGTCGGTGCCAAGATCGAGGGCGGCTTTGCCGAGGCTAAGGCCGAGCTGCTGTTTGAGGACTTTAACGGCGAGTGCTCCAAGGGCGAGGTCGATCGTCTGGTCGCGCTCGCTCGCGACAACGGTTGCGACATCATCGTCGGCGTCGGTGGCGGCAAGATCCTCGACACCGCGAAGGCCGTCGCCTATTACCTGGAGTCCCCGGTTATCATTTGCCCCACCATTGCTTCGACCGATGCACCGTGCTCGGCACTTTCGGTGCTCTACACCGACGACGGCCAGTTCGACAAGTACCTCTTCCTTAAGGCAAACCCCAATATCGTCCTTATGGATACGACGGTTATCGCGGCGAGCCCGGTGCGCCTGACGGTTTCCGGTATGGGCGATGCGCTTGCAACCTATTTCGAGGCTCAGGCAACGCACGATGCCGACGGTGGCACTTGCGCCGGCGGCAAGGGCGGAATGGCCGGCCTGGCGCTCGCCAAGCTCTGCTATGAGACGCTCATGGCCGATGGCGTCAAGGCCAAGGTCGCGCTGGAGAAGGGTGCGCTCACGCCTGCCGTCGAGCACATCATCGAGGCCAATACGCTGCTTTCGGGTATTGGCTTTGAGAGCTCGGGCCTTGCTGCTGCTCATGCCATCCACAATGGCCTGACGATGCTGCCCGAGTGCCACGGCATGTATCACGGCGAGAAGGTCGCCTTCGGCACCATCGTCCAGCTGGTACTCGAGGATGCCCCGACCGAGAAGCTCGAGGAAGTCTTGGGCTTCTGCATTGAGCTGGGCCTGCCGGTTACGATGAAGGAACTTGGCGTTGCCGAGGTTACGCGCGAGAAGGCCATGATTGTTGCCGAGGCCGCGTGCGCGCCCGAGGACACCATGTGCAACATGCCGTTTGAGGTGACGCCCGAGATGGTCGCAAATGCCATCCTGGGT
Source organism: uncultured Collinsella sp. (assembly GCA_900554495.1). Classification (GTDB taxonomy): domain Bacteria; phylum Actinomycetota; class Coriobacteriia; order Coriobacteriales; family Coriobacteriaceae; genus Collinsella. Next base: position 783 of record USHR01000065.1, on the reverse strand, counting down.
GCCGACGCACTGGGCCACTACTATCTCATGGATGAGTAAATCAAGCTAAGGAAGGGGCAAAGCCAACAGATGGCTTTGCCCCTTTTTGCTATGGTGCAAAGGGGCAAGGTTACTTTGCACCAATCGTTGTTTGATGAAGGGCGGATTCTCGTATGGCGCTTCCTATGGTTTACGGCGGTCCCGGCCGGTATGTTCAGGGGCCGGGCGAACTGTCGCGTCAAGGCAGGTATTTGTCATGGTTGGGCTGCGCTGCCTATGTCTTGTTTGACCAGGGCACCGAGGATCGGCTGTGCAGGCAGATCGTCGATGGATTTCTGGACGACGATCTGAGTGAGCCGTTCTTTAAGATTTATGACGGTCCGTGTACGGAAGAGGCCGTTGTCGAAATGGCTAAGGAAGCCCAGGCTGAGTATTGCGACATGGTGGTGGGTATTGGCGGCGGCAAGATGCTCGATATCGCCAAGGCCGTTGCGTTTTATGCTGAGCTGCCGTTGTGCGTATGCCCCACGGCGGCTTCGATGGACGGTCCGTGCAGTGCGATTTCCGATGCCGATCTGCATGGTGTTGCAAATGCGGTCTTTAGAAACGAGCGCAATATGGCTAACGAACAGGCCAAGGTGACCAAACAAAAACTCGTGCAGCTCATGTGCGAGGCATAGTTTGGCGCTTGATTGATCTTGTGCAATCGAGACGGCGATAGGCCATGGGCTATTTGCCGCAAAGATGCTCCGCGTGTAATTTGCCCGAGGCGTGGGCCGATAGCGTATCATTATCTCTTGCTTG
>USHR01000064.1 GCA_900554495.1 uncultured Collinsella sp. | reverse complement strand
ATCCCGACCCAAGCCATCGGCTGCATGGCTTTCGCCACCCGTTTTTTGCCCTGGCGCGAGCCGAAGAGGATTTTGAGCTGACGTCTCGTGAGCGGAATATTATCGTGCGCCATATGTTTCCGCTGGTGCCGGTGCCGCCGACGTGTCGTGAGGCATGGATTGTATGCCTGGCGGATAAATGGTGTGCTCTGCGCGAGACGATCGCCGGCCGTCTGCCGCGCAAGGACGAGGCAGACGATGGCGTGAGTGACGAATCGAGCGAAAAGAGGAGAGGGTAGACGGTGGGGACCGCGATCGACATGGCATTTGACGGCGCGACGCTTGCCGCCTGTCCGCTCTCGGCGCTGGTGCTCTCGTTTGCCTTCTACGGTTTCTGCGGCTGGGCATGGGAATCGACAGTCTGCGCCATGCTCAACCACGGGCGCTTTGCCAACAGCGGCTTTTTGCTGGGACCGTGCTGCCCCATCTATGGCGCGGGCGGCATTGCCTGCTGGCTGCTGTTGCGCGGAATTCCTGACGCGTCGAGCCAGTTTGTCGCGGCAGCGCTCGTATGCAGCGTGATTGAGTACAGCGTGGGCGTGCTGCTGGAAAAAACAACAGGCGCTCGCTTTTGGGACTATTCTCACCTGCCGTTTAACCTGCACGGACGCATCTGTCTGTACTGGGCCTGCGCGTTTGGCCTGGGTGCGCTGTGCATTTGCCGTTTAGTGGAGCCGGCATTGCTGGGGCTGCTTGGCCATCTGCCGGTGCTGATTGTGCGGCTGTCCGCCTTTATCGTCGCGGTCGCGATGATGGTCGACGCAGTGTGCTCGTTGGCGAGCTGGCGGCGTCTGTCCGATCAGCTGGAGCGCGTGCGCGCCGACCTTGCCGACCGCATCAACGAGTCGCTTGCCGATGCGTCCGACTCCATGCTCGAACGTATTCCCGATTCGGCGATCGACTCGGTGGCACAGACGCATATCCGCAGCCGTGCCGTTAACGCGTGGCTGGCCGAGCTGGGCGACGCGACGCTCGATGCCCTTCGTGAGAAGGCTTCGATGCCGACGTTTATCTCGGATGGTGCTCGCGGCCTGGCGCTCGCTGCCCGCCGCGTGGCCGATGCCGCGCCGAGCATGCCGCGTCCGTCGCTCAGTCGTCGCCTTGCCGGCAAGCGTATGAGCCGTCCGGTGCCGAGCGTGTCACTCAGCCGCCGCGACCTACGCTTTTTCAATGCCTTCCCGCGTCTGCGCATCAATCGCTACGAAGGTGTCATTCGAGCAACTAATCTCCGCGACCGCGCCCACGAGCTGTTTCGGCGCTAGCCGGGATGGGCGCGCTCACGGCTCCCTTGCTCGCGTATTTCCCGTTCGTTTCGCGCCCGTTGCCGCGCCGTTTCCAAGATTGCGGCACCGTTGGAGACGGCAAGATTTGGGTCGAGCCGGTCGAGGAGGTCATCCGCATCCGTACCGACGAACACGGCCCCGCCGCGGTGTAGGACAATCTTTCGCCTGACGGGCGTGCCTCTCTTGGGGCACGCCCGTTCTCGTCTACAATATCGTGCAGACGAAGGAGAGGCACGCCCATGATCAAGATGTTTGCGAGTGACTTAGACGGAACGCTGCTGAACGCCCTGCATGAGGCGGATGGGACCATCCGCCGTGCCATTCGCGAGCTGACCGAAGCTGGCCTGCATGTGGTTCCCGCGACCGGACGCTCGACGCTGCCGATCGGCGAGCATGGCTTTACGGGCCTGGCGCTTGACGCCTGCTGCTCCAATGGATCCATCGTGCGCGACAGTCATGGCGAGGTGCTCAAAACCTGGATCATTGACCCGCAGATCACCGAGGAACTGCTCAAGGAGTTTCCGGACATTTGCTTTGATTGCTCCACGCCCGATGGCATGTTCTCGAGCGGCTCGTTCGAGATGCATCAGGCGGGCTTTAAAAAGGACAGCCCTATCAAGCGTATCGTGATGCGTGGCATGCGTGCACGTGGCGGGTATCACGAGGAGCAATATTTCGATCAGTCGATCGGTGACATCCTGCGCCACGATGTGTGCAAGATCAACTGCCGCGTGACCTCGCCCGAGCTGGAGCGTGACCTTAAAGCATATTTGGCCGAGCGATCGGACCGCGTGGTCAACGCGCCGTTCGATCCGGTGATGTTCGAGATTACGGATGCGGCGTGCAACAAGGGCAAGAGCGTGGCCTGGCTGGCGGGCTACTACGGTATTGCCGAGGATGAGGTCGCGGTCTACGGCGACGGCGGCAACGATATCGCCATGCTCAAACGCTTCCGCCACAGCTACGCGACCAAAAACGCAAGCGATGCAGCCAAGGCCGCCGCGAGCGCGACTATCGGCAGTTGCATGGTCCACGCCGTTCCCAAACACATGCTCGCCACCATGCACAAGCAAAACTCCCGCACCGTCATCGAATAATGTGACAAAGGGACAGCCCCTCTGTCACATGGGAGATGCCGGCTTTTGGCGTATAGGACTGTCTCGCTTTCGCCACCAACAAATTTCGAGTTATTCGGCCTGTCGGAGGTCGTTAAATGGCTAAAGATGCCCTCTCGGGAACATTCATACCTCTAATGGTGTTTGATTCGGTGTCGTAAGTGCGCAAATGGGCATGTATGCGCTCAAATAAGGACAAAAACCCTCAGATAATCCCGGCGGTGCATTTATACAGAACTAGCAGCGTGGCCGAATAACTCGAAAAATGTAGGTGGCAGTTCGGCGACAAGCTCGGGTACGGCAAAGGAACTGTTCCTTCGCCGTAACCGAGCTCCGATCTTCTGAAATACGAACAAACATTCGCATATCTAACTGCGCTTTGATAGAATTGATACTGTTGGCGGCAGTTCCATGTGCCGGGCAACGCCCTCCATCTGATGGGAGGTGATGCCCATGACCGATTTGATTGATTTCGTGAGACTTCTGACCGCTTTGGTCTCGTTCTTCACGGCGCTTGTCGGCCTTTCCGAGGCACTCAAGCAGCGTTCGAAGCGCAACAGAAGGGGTCGCCGCCGCTAAGGCGTTGACCCCCTAATGCAAACAACGGCGCTGCCCAGCTTTGCAGAACTTGGGCTGCCGTCGACATTATTCTACCCACGAATGACATTTTGGACAATCGGTAATGCCGCTCCAAAAGCCAGGTGGGTTGTGACAAAGGAACTGTCCCTTCGCCACATCCCAAATATTGCCTTTACGTGTTGATACACACGGTGTGCAATAATACTCGCACTGTGCAATAGCGCACAGGCTGAGTAACAAGGAGGACGCTTGTCCCAGCTCGAGAAATGCGATCGCCGGTCCCTTCGCTCGCAGCGTGCCCTTCGCCAGGCACTTGCCAGCGAGCTTGCCGAAAGCGGCGACCTTTCGCGCATTAATGTCGCGTCACTCACCGAGCGTGCCGGCCTTACGCGCCGCACGTTCTATTCGCATTACCGCGATATCCCCGACTTTATCAATCAAATCGAGGACGGCTTGCTGGCCGAGATTCGTGAGCGCATTGAGCTCATCACCGCAGCTCAGCTGCCCGATCTCTATCACAACATCGATGAGCTCGAGCCGGCGCCCGGTTCGGTTGAGCTGCTGCGTTATCTTGCGGCCAACCGCGACTTAATCGGTGCGCTGCTGGGTCCGGGCGGCGACCAGGCCTTCATTAAAAGGATCATCGACACCGCGCGTGAGGCTGTGGTGCCGCGTGCGCAGACGGGCATTTTGGGTCTGGCGCTGGGCACGTTCTTTGACTACTACGTCACCTACGTCGTGAGTGCCGAGGTCGGCATGATTCAGCGCTGGTTTGAGCGTGGGCTCACCGAATCGCCCGAGGCCATGGCGCGCATTATGACGGTGCTCGCTTTTGTACGCCCTGGTGACCTGTATGGCCAACCCATCGATATCAACGTGCCGGAATACGGCATGAAGCTATTGAATCTGCAGCTCGAGGACGCGGTCGACAGCACCGCAACCGTCGAGTCCAACAACTAAGAGGAGAGACAATGAGCAAACTCGTCGAGGGCATTAAAGACCGTGTGGTTGCTGCCGCACGCGAGGCCGCGCCCGCCGTGGTGGACGCCGCGCAGAAGGCCGCGACCGCGGCTGCCGAGAAAGTTGCCGAGGCAGTTGCCGATGCCAAGAACGCGGCAGGGGAGACGTCCGTCGCTAGCGAGCCCGCCACCGCCGCTGAGCCCGTAGCTGTCACCGCCGCCCACGCCCCCGAAGGCGCGATCTTCAACCCCGAGAACGCCCGCGGCAGCCTGCACCTGGGCATTGACGTGGGCTCCACCACCGTTAAGCTCGCCGTGCTCAACGACGACAACCAGATTGTCTACGCCAAGTACCAGCGCCACCACACCGACGTCCGTGCCTGCGCCCGCGACTTGTTCGAGGGTGCTGCGACCGTGCTGCCGGCTGCCCAAATGACCTGTGCCATTACCGGCTCGGGCGGCCTGCTGCTGTCCCAGTGGCTCGACCTGGAGTTTGTCCAGGAGGTCATCGCCAGCAAGCGTGCCGTCGAGACCCTCATCCCGGCCACCGATGTCGCCATCGAGTTGGGCGGCGAGGACGCCAAGATCATCTACTTCGACAACGGCATCGAGCAGCGCATGAACGGCACCTGCGCCGGCGGTACGGGCGCGTTCATCGACCAGATGGCAACCCTGCTGCACACCGATGCCAGCGGCCTCAACGAGCTCGCGGCCAACGCCACCACCATCTATCCCATCGCCAGTCGCTGCGGCGTTTTTGCCAAGACCGACGTGCAGCCGCTGCTCAACGAGGGCGCCCGCCCCGAGGACGTGGCTGCCTCCATCTTCCAGGCCGTCGTGACCCAGACCATCTCGGGCCTGGCATGCGGCCGTCCCATCCGCGGCAACGTCGCCTTCCTGGGCGGCCCGCTGCAGTATCTCTCCGAGCTGCGCCACCGCTTCTACCTCACGCTCAACCTGGACGAGGAGCACCGCATTGTGCCCCAAAACGCTCACCTGTTTGTGGCGAGCGGCGCCGCCATGGCGCACGAGTCCAACAAGCTCAGCACGTTCCCGCAGCTCATCGATGCCATCGACAGCTTGGGTGACACACAGGGTGCCGAGGTCGAGCGCCTGGATCCGCTCTTTGCCACCGACGAGGACTTTGCCGAGTTCAAGACCCGCCACGACCAGGAAGTCGTCCCCAAGGGCAAGCTCGACGGCTACACCGGCCGCGTGTTCATCGGCATCGACGCCGGCTCCACCACCATGAAGGCCGCGCTCGTGGGCGAGGACGGTCAGCTGCTGCACACCTGGTACGGCAACAACAACGGCGACATCCTGGGCACGGCCAAGGTCATCATGGCCGATTTCTACAACCACATCCCCGCCGGCTGCACTATCGGCCACGTGACTACCACGGGCTACGGCGAGGCACTGCTCATCGAGGCCCTCAAGGCCGATTCCGGCGAGATCGAGACCGTCGCGCACCTGCGCGGCGCCAAGGCGTTCCTGCCCGGCGTCGAGTTCATTCTGGACATCGGCGGCCAGGACATGAAATGCCTGCGCGTGAAGGACGGCGTCATCGAGCACATCATGCTCAACGAGGCCTGCTCGTCGGGCTGCGGCAGCTTTATCGAGAGCTTCGCCGTGTCTATGAACATGGACGTGCGCGCGTTCGCCGATGCCGCCATCCATGCCAAGGCCCCGGTCGACCTGGGAAGTCGCTGCACGGTCTTTATGAACTCGCGCGTCAAGCAGGCGCAAAAGGAAGGCGCCACGGTGGGCGACATCGCGGCCGGCCTGTCCTATTCCGTCATCAAGAATGCCCTATTCAAGGTCATTAAGCTGCGCGACCCCAAGGAGATCGGCAACCAGGTGATCGTCCAGGGCGGCACCTTTATGTCCGATGCCACACTGCGCGCGTTTGAGCAGCTCACGGGCGTTCATGCCGTGCGCCCCGACATCGCCGGCTGCATGGGCGCCTACGGTGCGGCCCTGCTCGCCCGCGATCGCGCCGGCGCCGACGGCACCTCGACCATCCTTTCGGCCGAGGACATCGCGCACCTCACCGTGACACAAAAGCATGTCCGCTGCGGCCGTTGCTCCAACAACTGCCAGCTCACCGTCAACGATTTTGGCGGCGGCAGGCGCTTCATTACCGGTAACCGCTGCGAGAAGGGTGCCGGCCACAAAAAGCAGAAGACCGAGGCCCCCAACCTCTTCAAAAAGAAAAACGAGCTGCTCTTTAACCGCGAGGTGTTGAGCCCCGACGAGGCCCCGCGTGGTACCGTGGGTATCCCCCGTGCGCTCAACATGTACGAGAACTACCCCTTCTGGCATGCGTTCTTTACGCGCCTGGGCTTTAGCGTGCAGCTGTCCGACCAGTCGAGCAAAAAGACCTACCAGGCGGGCATCGAGTCCATGCCGTCCGAGAGCGTGTGCTACCCGGCAAAGATGAGTCACGGCCATGTGATGAACCTTATCGACCGCGATGTCGACTTTATCTGGATGCCGTGCGTGCGCTGGGAGCGCAAGGAGGACCCGACCGCCGGTAACTGTTACAACTGCCCCATCGTCATGAGCTACCCCACGGCGCTGGCGCTCAATATCGACGAGATTCGCGAGCAGAACATCGAGTTCCTGTACCCGTTTGTGCCCTATCACGACAAGACCGAGCTCAAGCGCCGCTTGTACCAGGTGCTCGCCGTCGACCGCGTGGCCGATGCTGAGGCCGGTCGCGGTCGCGTGCGCGGTCCCAAGATCACGCGCTCCGAGGTCGATGCCGCCGTCAACGCTGCTTTTGAGGCCGATGCGCGTTTCCACGAGGATATCCAGACCATGGGCGAGGAGGCTCTTAAGTGGGTCGAGGACCACGGCGGCCACGGCATTGTGCTCGCCGGCCGTCCCTACCATAACGACCCCGAGATCAACCACGCCCTGCCCGAGCTTATCTCGAGCTTTGGCTTTGCGGTCTTTACCGAGGATTCGCTTGCGCATCTGGTAAAGCCCGAGCGTCCGATTCGCGTCGTCGACCAGTGGATGTACCACAGCCGCCTGTACGCCGTCGCCCGTTTTGTGACGATGCGCAACGACCTGGACCTGATCCAGCTCAACTCCTTCGGCTGCGGTCTCGATGCCCTGACTACCGACCAGGTGCAGGAAATCCTTGAGGCCAGCGGCAAGATCTACACCGTGCTCAAGATTGACGAGGTGTCCAACTTGGGCGCCGCGCGTATCCGTATTCGCTCGCTCATGGCAGCGCTCAAGGACCAGGAGGCCGAGCGCTTGGCCGAGGCCACGGCCGCGGGCGAGGCCTACGAGCAGGGCGATGCCGCGCCGGTGGCGCCCTCCACGGATGCCCCCGCGTTCGCGAGCCGCAAGTACACGTTTGAGGCGCAGCGTGAGAGTGCTTCGACCGCGTGGCCCAAGGTGCCCTTTACCGAGCAGATGCGCGAGGAGGGCTACACCATCCTGTGCCCGCAGATGGCGCCGATCCACTTTGACCTGGTCAAAGAGGTGTTCCGTGGTGCTGGCTACAACTTGGAGCTGCTGCCCTCGACCGACCACGATGCCGTCGAGGCCGGCCTGCGCTACGTGAACAACGACATCTGCTATCCGTCGATCCTGGTGACGGGCCAGATTATGGAGGCCATCGAGAGCGGTCGATATGACCTGTCCAAGACGGCCGTGGTTATCAGCCAGACCGGCGGCGGCTGCCGTGCCACCAACTACATCGCGCTCATTCGCAAGGCACTGCGCGAGAGCGGCCACCCCGAGATTCCGGTGATCTCGCTTTCGGCCGTGGCGCTCGGCGAGGACAACCCCGGCTTTAAGATGACGCCGGCGCTGCTTAAACAGGCAGTCTACGCGGTGCTCTTTGGCGACGTGATGATGCAGATGCTCTACCGTTGCCGCCCGTACGAGGCCACGCCCGGTGCCGCCAACGCGCTCTACGAGGAGTACATGGCGCGCGCCCGCAAGCTGGCGCCTAAGTTCAACAGGCACAACTACACCAAGCTTGCGCGTGAGGCCATCCGCGCGTTCGACACCATGCCGCTCGTGGGCGAGGGCACCAAGCCGCGCGTGGGCGTGGTTGGCGAGATCTTGGTCAAGTTCCACCCCACAGCCAACAACCACGTGGTCGACGTTATCGAGCGCGAGGGCTGCGAGGCCGTGGTGCCGGGCCTGCTCGACTTCTTCCTGTACTCCATGAGCAACGCCGAGCTGCAGAAGGACGAGCTGGGAAGCTCTGCTACCACGCGCGCTGGCATGCAGGCGCTCATCAAGCTCGTGGACTGGATGCGCACGCCGGTGGAGGAGATGCTCGAAAAGTCTCGCCGCTTTGAGGCGCCTGAGCGCATCGGCACCATGGCCGACAAGGCCCGTACGGTGCTTTCGGTGTGCAACAACATGGGCGAGGGGTGGCTGCTCACGGCCGAGATGCTCGATCTGATTGACCACGGTGCGCCCAACATCATCTGCACGCAGCCCTTCGCGTGCCTGCCCAACCACGTGGTGGGTAAGGCCGTGATCAAGGAACTGCGCCGTCAGCACCCCGAGAGCAACATCGTCGCTGTGGACTACGACCCCGGCGCGTCCGAGGTCAACCAGCTCAACCGTATTAAGCTTATGATCAGCGTGGCCAAGGAAAACATGCGCGCCGGCAAGGGCTTTAAGCTCGAGAAGGTGGCACCGCTCGCGATGGACGAGGTTACCGGCCAGATGCGTGCTCATGACGGCTGTGTGAGCTGCGGCTCGGTCGACGAGAGTGCCGTGGCGTCGGTCGCTGAGCGCCTGGGACGCGGCATTAAGAAGTAGGCGGCCTGCTTAGGGCTGGATATGAGGCAAACGGGTGGTAGCCGTACCGGCTACCACCCGTTTTTACTGGACATATGTTGCGCAAACGCCCCGACTATCATCCTTTGCGAACTCAGATTTCGGAAGTATGCGGCAAAAACTGAATAGGCCGAGCCCACCGGATATGTCCAAGCCCTGTACCTGCACTGATAATTGTTCTCGGGGGAAGCGGGCACTGCGGGGCGCGGCAACG
>USHR01000063.1 GCA_900554495.1 uncultured Collinsella sp. | reverse complement strand
GCCAGCATCCAAAGATGTCGAAAAATGTCGACTTTGGATGCTGGTGTACATGTTTGGGTGTGGTGGGTAACTAGGCAATCATTGCATCAAGCGTGATGAGCTCCCTGAGTCGCTCCGTGCGTGTTTGCCCATGGCGTTTGGCTTTTTCGTCAAACGCCTCAAGAACCGATTCGCCCACACGTGCTGATAAAACGACACTCGGCTCATCAGAGATTGGTGGCCTTCCCAACTTGATGGTGCGACCTTTCGGCCACTCATCTTTTTCGTAGGCTTCCGCGGTTTTCTCCAGCTCTCCGGGAGCAAACCCCATCATCTTTTCGAGCTGCTTAGCGTCCATAGCGCCTCCTATCGATCGGCATAATGTCGAGCACAGGTCAACGGATACTCTTTTTGTATACAGTTTTGTAGACAAAAATACAAACAGTTTATCAGGCTAATTAGCTTGTTTTGACCCGCGTGTTCGATAGGAAATGAGCATTGACGGCTTCGATACTCCTTTGCTTTTCAGCCTGGAATTTGGATGCTCATTGAACTTCCGGAGGGGAGCGCTTTATTAAGCTATCGAGATTCTGGGCAGGAGCTCTCACTGGTCTTCGATAATGGGACCAGCTTAATTCGCGACACAGTGTGTCGCGAATGGGAGTAGACGTTAGGTGTCCTTCAATGGCTAGTCATATAAGAACGTCCAAGTGCTGGATTTTGTCATTTAGTGTCGTCCTCAGCGGCTATTCTGGAGGGCCGTGGTCAAAAAAGGGCAAATATGAGTACTGTTGCCATTATAGTTGCATTTATTTTGCTATAAATAGTAGCTCCTGATGAGATTTGTGGTGGCGCGCGCAGACGTGGTGTAAGAGTGTCCTGAGGTCCGTCGCTGCAAGCCCCGATGTTACTCCTTCTTGAGGCCGCGCTTCTCGACTATCTCGTCCACTATCTCCCTGGCGCGCCGCCCGAGCGCGCGGCGCCTCCCCTCTGTCGGGGCCGGCCTGTCCGCGGGCTCGGCGAAGCCCTCGGCGGCCGAGGCCTCGGAGAACACGCGCTGCTGGGACCACTGCCCCTCGGTCTCCATGAGGCTCGCGCACGTCAGGCGCAGCATCGACTCCCTCGAGGGGAAGGACTGCACGACCCTGTAGCGGCGCTTGATCTCGCGGTTGGCGCGCTCCTGGACGTTGTTGGTGCGGAGCTTGGCCCAGTGCGCCCTGGGGAAGGCCGTGAACGCCAGCGCGGAGTCCTCGGCCTGCTCGAAGACCTCGCCGGCCCTGGCGGACACCGACGCCGCCCAGGGCGCCGCCTCGGCCCACACGCAGCGCGCGAGGTCGGGGTCGTCCTGGTAGACCGCGGCGTGCACGAGGTCCCTGACGGCCGCCTTGGAGTCCTCGGGCCTGCCCGAGCAGGCGCTCTGGAGGTTGCGCTGCAGGTGCGTCACGCAGCGCTGCCAGGCGCAGCCCTGGAACAGGCGCGAGACGGCGGCCACGAGCCCGGCGTGGCTGTCGGAGACCACGAGGCGAACGCCGGCCAGCCCGCGCTCGCGCAGCCCGCCGAGGAATGCCGCCCAGGAGTCCTCGCTCTCGGTGTCGACCACGTCGCAGCCCAGGAAGTGCTTGCGCCCGTCGGCGCCCAGCCCGATCGCGGTCACGACGCCCTGCGAGACGACCGACGAGCCGACCCTGCAGCTCATGTAGGTGGCGTCGAGCCACAGGTAGCAGCACGGCGTGCCCGAAAGGTCGCGGCGGCGGAACTCCGCCACCTCGGCGTCGAGGTCGGAGCAGAGGCTCGAGACCTCCGAGCTCGACAGCGAGGATATGCCCAGCTTGGACGCCACGCGCTCGACCTTGCGGGTGGACACGCCGCACACGTACATCTCCTGCACGATGGCGGCCACCGAGGTGTCGACGCGCGACCATCGCGCGAGCATGCCCTCGGGGTAGTAGGTGCCGTGCCTGAGCTTGGGTATCTCGAGCTCCACGTCGCCCACGGCGGTCTTGAGCGACCTGGGGCGGTAGCCGTTGCGGCTGTTCTCCCTGCCGTCGCTGCGCTCGTTGCGGCTCGCGCCGCACATCTGCTGGGCCTCGGAGTCCATCAGTGCGTTCATCACGCCGCCCAGCACCCTGCACGCGAACTCGCGCGCGTCGCCGCACTCCTGCCAAAGCCTCGCCGCCTCGAGGGCCTCGTCGCGACCGAGGCGCAGTACACTCTCTTCTTGGGGCATCGCCTTTCCTTCCATTCGTCACCTTCATTACTCCAACGACGAATTCTAGGCGGTGTCCCCTCCCTTTCAAGAAAGGGCGGAGGCGGGGCATGCCCCGCCTCTTACACCACATCTCTGTGCGCTACCTGATTGTGAGCCCATTTTTACTCAGAACAGGCCGAAAAATATGACACCTATTTTGCAACAGTACTCATATTTGGCGTTTTTTGACCACGGGGTCCAAAACCATGCCCCAAAACACAAAAGGAGAGGCCTCGTAAGGCCCCTCCTTAGGAAAGGGAATCGATTTATTCCACAGCCGTAGATTAATCCTAGCCGCTACTCCATCATGTCGAGGACGGAGGGGCGCAGCTCGCTCTCGGCGGCCTCGGGATCGGTCTCGCGCAGACGGTTGATGTAGCGGTTGTACCACATCACGGCAAGGCCCAGGAAGACAACCACACCGCCAACGTTGTAGACCAGCGTCAGCCACAGCGGCTGATCGAGCGGAATGGTGCCGCAGATAAGCACGAAGCAGAAGACCACAAGCAGGAATGCGGCAACGACCAGGCCAAAGCTGCGCGAGCCCATGCGGAAGTCACGGGGAGCGGCGTCGAAGTTCTTGCGCAACATAAAGTAGGCAAGCAGGATCAGCAGCGGCGGGAGCAGAGCAGTGGCAGCCGTCATGTTAGTGACGATCATGAGCAGGTCGTCGAGGTTGCCGGAGCCCAGGGCCGGGATGATCAGAATGGGGACGACGATAGCGAACTGCAGCCAGGCAGCGCGGGCGGGAATGCCATGCTCGTTAAGCTCGACGATCTTGCTACCAAAAACGCCCTTGGGGATCTCGGTGAAGAAGACCTTGATGGGAGCCGAGGTCCACATCATGAGGGAGCCCAGCGTGGCAGCGAGAAGGATCAGGCCAATGACGCGCGTGGACACTTCCATGGGAATGCCAAAGTGGGCAAAGACAGCGCCGAATACGTCGAAGATGCCGGTGGAGATGGCAACGCTGCCCTCGGGAATGAACAGGTTAACCAGCAGCGAAGCGCCTGCATACAGAAGGCCGATGGTCAGGCCGGCGATAACGACAGTGCGCACGAAGGCCTTGACGCCGCCCTTGAGGTCGTTGAGGAACACGCCGACGGACTCAGCGCCGCCAACGCCCTGGATGATCCAGGCAAGCGTACCGAAGAAGCCCCACGCAGTTGCGAAGTTGCTCATGTCGGGAGCCATGTTAGCGGGAGTAGGAGCCGTAGCGAACTCAACGCCGCCAAAGGCAGCAGCCAGGGACAGCAGGATGAACACGGCGGTCAGGCCGAGAGCCGCGGTCGAACCGAAGGAGGAAATGGAGCCGATCCACTTAGCGCCCTTGGTCGAAACCCACGTGGCGATAGCAAAGACGACGATCTCGATAATGGTGATCCACAGCTGCGAAAGCTCGGCGTTGGCACCAAAGAACACGTAGCTCGCGTAGATGATGACGTTGGGCAGGACGGACGCAAAGAAGAACAGGTTAACGAACCAGTAGCTAAATGCCGTCAGGAACGCCCAGCGACCACCCATCGAGGTCTTAACCCATGCGTACACGCCAGACTCGGAGTCCTTGTTGAGGCCGACGAACTCGGCGGTAACCAGGGTATAGGGGACAAAGTACAAAAGCGTGGCAAAGAAGAACGACGGCGCAGCTGCCAAGCCGATGGCCGCGTTGTTGTTGATGATGTTCTTGATACCGAACACGGCGGCGACCGTCATGCCCAGCAGAGCGAACGAACAATCGTTCCTCGTTTTTCAGAGCTCATAAGCCCTCCCAATCATCTATTAAATGTCATCTAAACCCGTCCGAGCTGCAAGTGCAAACACGGACGGCGCACCTGCTAAGGGGAATGGGGAAAAGGGAGTCAACAAAGTCATCCCCCTTAACGGCGCGAAGCAAACGTCCAGGCGGACGAATACTACTTGTTGGGGAAGGAATATCCTTCAACCGTCACGTGCAGTACCACGACGCGGGGATCCGCGGCATCAGCCACGACACGGTAGGCCTCGTCGATCTCGACGACGGCAACGCCGCCGGCAGGAATCGTCACGGTCTCCCCCGCTCCCTCAAAGCGCTCACGATCGTCGATATCGCTGTAGGCGCGCGTACAGGTAAGATCGGCCTTAGAAGCCACCTCGACAGTCAGGTCGCCGTCGAGCGGGGCGAGCACGGCATGATAGCGACGGTGACCGACCAGATCGGCGGTAGCGGCCTCGTGGGCGTTCACCCACCAATACACCAACGAGTCGCCGATGGAGTAAGCCACGTCGTGCTGCAGGTCGGCAACACCATCGAGCGCCTGTCCGGTACGCATCCACTTCTTGACGGACTTCATCTGAGCGTCGAAATCGGCGCGCGAGTTAAAGACATGCATGACTTATGCCTCCTTAATGGGTGCCAGCGCCTGAGCCAGATCGGCAGACGTCAGCGGTCGCAGGGACACCTCAAAGCTGAAGCTCTCAAAACGGGTGCGATAGGAATCGAGCACCTCGGAACCCCAAGAGTTCGAGCCAAGGCCGAGCAACTGGTCGTTGATGTTGACCGTAACCGTGTCGCCCTTGACAAGGTCGTAGACGTGCTTGGCGTTATCGATAGCCTCGCAGCTATAGGGCCATGCCGAGAACGAGAACGGGTTGGAAGCGGCGTCGGCCGGACGAGTCACCAGCACGCCGTCACCGTGGCTCGAGCGCAGGGCAACCCAGCGGGTACCCTCGCGGTTGGCACAGTCCTGAGGCATAACGTAGGGCGTGAACATGTCGTCGACCGTAGTGCGGTAATGACCGACCGGGTTGGCGCGCAGCGAGTCCGGATAGTTCTCGCCCGGGCCGTGGCCATACCACTCGACGGCACGATCGCAACCGGGAACCTCAAAGGAGATGCCGATGCGCGGGATAATGTCCGAATAGTCGCCGTAGGGCTCGCCGGAAACCTTGAGGTCGACGCGACCGCTCGGAAGCACGGTGTAGACAAGCTCGACGCGCATGCCGAACGCGCGGACGGGAGGAGCAATACGTTGGCTCACGGTAACGACGACCGCATTGCCGTCCTGCTTCCAAGAAACCTTGCGGGTAGACGTCTGCATCACATCGATGAAGTTGTCCTTCCACAGGGAGTCGTACTCCTGGGCGTGGTTGTCGACGAGCGGATGCCAAAAACCAACCTGGGGGCCAGAGGCCATGACGTCGCGGCCGGATGCCTTCCATTCGCTCACGGTGCCGTTTACCTTGCTGAAGGTCAGCTCGCCGTTGAGGGAGTGAATGCGAATCTCCTGCTCGGTCTCCTCGACCGTAAGCTCAGGACGAGTGGGAGCCGCGATGGCCGGCGCCGGATGGTTGGCGATGGCAAACTGGCTTGCGCCCAGTTGGAACATCGGCTCGCACCAGACGTGAGCGGCCATGGTGTAGGCGCGCACGGTCAGCAGGGTCTCGCCTACCGCGGCCTCATGAATCACCAGTGGCAGCTGGACGGACTCGCCGGGGGCAACCGCACCGGGCATGAGCGTCTTGCGGCAGACCACGTCGCCGTCCACCAGGGTCTCGGCCGACAGGCAGACATCCTCGAGAGTGGTGAACCAGCGCTTGTTGGTGACGGTCAGCTCGCCTGCCTCGGCGTCATAAGCCATGCGAACCGGGCAGATGACCTGGCCGTACTCGGTAAGGCCCGGGCTCGGCTGCTGCCAAGGGAACACCATGCCATCGATGCAGAAGTTGCTGTTGTTGGGGTAGTCGCCGTTGTCGCCGCCGTACATGTCGTAGGCAACGCCGTCTTCGGTCACAGCGGCCAAGCCGTGGTCGCACCATTCCCAAATGAACTGGCCCTGGATGCAATCCCAACGATCGAAGACCTCCTGGTACTCGGACAGGCCTCCGGGGCCATTGCCCATGGAGTGACCGTACTCGCAGTTGATGCGCGGCTTGGGGAATGGATGCTCACCAAAGTCGTTCATCTGCGACACACGGGAGTACATCGTGGAAATGACATCGACGGTATCGGCGTTGCGGTCCTCCTCGTAATGGACCGGACGACCATCGAGCTCGTGAGCCTTGGCATACATCGCGCGGATGTTGCAGCCATAGCCGCTCTCGTTGCCCATCGACCACATAATGATGCAGGCGTGATTGCGCTCCTGCATCACCAGGCGCTCGATGCGGTCGACGTAGGCCGGCTCCCATGCCGGGTCGTCGGTGACCAGGGCGATATTGCCGATATTCTCGAAGCCGTGGCTCTCCATATCGGTCTCGGCGACCAGCATGATGCCATACTCGTCGCACAGCTCGTAAAAGCGCGGGTCGTTGGCGTAGTGGGACGTGCGCACCGCGTTGATGTTGTGCTGCTTCATGAGCTCCAGGTCGCGGCGCATGCGATCGAGGCCCACGGCGCGGCCCTTGTGATCGTCGTGATCGTGGCGGTTGACGCCATGCATCTTAAAGTAAGTGCCGTTGAGGTAGATATGATTGCCCTCGACCGTCACCTCGGCAAGACCCTGGCGATGCGGGACGTACTCGCTGACCTGATCACCGTCGTAGACCTCAAACGTAAGGTCGTAGAGGAAGGGGTCCTCGGGATTCCAGAAGTGGGCATCGGTCACGCCGCACTCGGCATGGCCGTCGACGCACTCGCCCGTAGCCACCACGTTCTCGCCATCGCTGAGCGTAAACACAACGCGGGAAGAGCCCTCGGCAACCGTATCGAGCGTAATCAGAGCGGTATCGCCCTCGCGGTGCGTGCGGAACCTAAAGTCGACCAGGTGCGCGGCGGGACGCTGCATAAGGTACACATCGCGGAAGATGCCCGAGGCCCACCACATATCCTGGTCCTCGATATAGCTGCCATCGCTGTACTGCAGGACCTTGACCGCAAACAGGTTGTCGCCCTCGACAAGCGCGTCGGTCACGTCGAACTCGGCAGACAGGCGCGAACCCTTGGTCATGCCGATAAACTGACCGTTGACGTACAGCTCGCCATAGCTCTCGATGCCGTCAAAGCGAATGATCTCGCGAGCGCCGGCAGGCACGGCGGGAAGGTTGACGATGCGCTGGTACACGCCCGTGGGATCGTCAGAGGGAACGAACGGCTGATCCACCGGGAACGGGAAGCCCTCGTCGGTGTAGGCAAGGTTGCCATAGCCGTCCACCTGCCACAGGTGCGGAACCTCCACGTGATCCCACTCGGGCTCGTACGTGGAAAGCTCCTCGTTAGAGACGGCAGCAGGCCCCTCAAAGAGGCGGAACTGCCACGAGCCGGACAGCTGGACAAACCCGCGCGACAGCTCGCGGCTGTACGTAGCGGCGAGATCGGCGGTCTCGTAACCCATAAAGTACGCATGGGGTGCCAGGCGGTTCCTGTGGGTGAGCGCTTGGTTTTCCCAATCGTTAATGGCGTCCATGGTGATGCTCCTTCGTCATCGTAGTGATTCTTGTGCAACCGGTTGTCCTTATCTTACGGGCGATGCAAAAAACTGTGCAACCGGTTGTCCGCTGAACGGTCGATTTGGCCGGGTTAACGGTGCAACCGGTTGTACAATCGCAACACTTATGTCACCCTGAGTATCGAAACTCAGCGCAAGACATCGTTCTTAAGCTCGTAGGCAACCTCCACGCCCGCTGATATCTCACCCACACGAGACGTATTCGATTTCGGCTTGGTTGCAAAACGACACCGGTCACCGGATATCATGAACGCTGTTCAGGCGCACTATAGTAAGCTGTATCCGCACCAGCCCGTATCAGCGACAACATCGACCGCATTCTCCAGGAGACGCCATGACCCAACCAGTTCGCACCGCACCTACGCTTGCCGAGGTTGCCGCAGCTGCCGGCGTGTCGCGCTCCACGGCATCGCGCGCTCTCAACGATTCGCCCCGCATTAGCGAGGAAACCAAAAGGCGCGTCCGCGCGGCGGCCAAGGAAGTCAATTTTGTCCCCAACGCTCGTGGCCGAGCGCTCGCTGTCGGGCGCACGGAAATCATCGCCGTGCTCGTGACCGAGCCCCTAAGTGAACTCTTCAGCGACCCCACTTATAGCGAGTTTTTGAGCGGCATTACCGAGGAACTGTCGGAGTCGTCCTATCTGCCCGTTATCTTGCAGGCGTCTTCTACGCATGAGCGCAACCGCGCACGCGAGCACTTTGAGCGCCGCTCGTTCGACGCCGTGATCGACGTCTCCCCCTACAAGGGCAGCGAGCTGCTCGAGGTACTGTGCGAGCTGGGCGTACCCACCGTGTTGTGCGGCCAGCTCGAGGGCCACCCCTATCGCGATGTGTTCTCGACAGTCTACTCTGACGACGAAGAGGGCGGACGCTTTGCGGCACTCGCCATAAAGGATCGCGGGCGCAAAGATATCGTCGCCGTGTTGGGACCGCAAGACAACCCCGCTGTTGCCGACCGCCTGCGCGGCTACCGCGCCGTCTTGGGCGAAGACCTCCCAGACGCAAACGTTATCTATACCGGCTGGAACAGCGGAGACGGCTATCAGGCCATGCACCAGATCCTCGCGCGCGAGATCGCTTTCGATGGCGTGCTCTGCGGATCGGACCGTATCGCGGCTGGCGTCATCACCGCACTCAACGAGGCAGGCCTATCCGTTCCGGCGGACGTTTCTGTCGTCGGCTTCGACGATCACGAGATTGCGACGCGCTGCGTCCCCGCGCTCACGACCGTCCGCCAGCCCCTGCGCGAAGAAGGCCACATGGCCACCAACATTGCGCTCGACATGATCAAGGGTGCCGAGCCGACCACCTCCGTGATGCACATGCAGCTGATCCAGAGAGACTCGCTATAAGAAACTGGGGCAGGCTTTCCGCCAGACCTGTCTCTTATACACATCTCCGAGC
>USHR01000062.1 GCA_900554495.1 uncultured Collinsella sp. | reverse complement strand
GCTCGGCAAGCGCCTCCATGCAGGGCGTGTTGTGCACCGGCAGGCAAGAGCGAATCTCGGCCGTGGCGCCAACCTGGGCGGCCAGGGCAAGCTCAGAGATGTTGCCAATAGCGACCGTGGCGCCGGCAACAACCCACGGGTCGACGCGCTCGTGGTCAACGGCACGGCAGACCTCGTCGAGCACGGGCACGATGCCCTGCTCAAACGCATCGGCGGGGGAGAGCTCGGCCGCATCGAGCGCGTCGGTGGTCATGTAGATGCGCGTTGCACCCTCCGCTCGCGCTGCCTCGGCGGCCTCGAGCGAGGTGACGGTGGCGCAGATCTGCGGCTCGTCGCGGTAGTGCTCGGGCATGGGCCGCGTACATTTGTCGAGCACCGGCAGCTCGAGCGTGCGGGCACGCTCGTCATACGGTGCCAGAATGGCCTCCTCCAGCGCCTTGCAGGCGGCGGCGCGCACCTTGTGCACAGCGGAGAAGCCCATGCCGCAGCCCTTATCGAGCGCCACATCAAAGCTCGCGGACTCAAAGGGCGAGGACCCCATGCGACCCACATGCTCTACCAGATCGGACGCCTCGACCGCGCGGGTCTTGGCGGCCTCGACGGTAAAGCCCGTGGCCGTGGCCGTAAGCGAAGGGGCGTCGCAGCAAGTAAGCGTGACGGCAAACGGTTCGCCCAAACGCGCCACAACGGTTACATCAACGGCGCGGCGGCGCAGCACATCGCGCTTGAGCGCGGCGCCGGCAGCGTCAATGGCGCGCTGGCTTCGAATCACGCGCACGCGGCAGCCCTCGGGCATGCTGCGAGGCACGCGGCACTCGATGATGTCACCGGCGGCGGCATCATCGGCGGCAATGGTGGTCAGGAACTGGTCAAACTCGTTATCGTGGCGAAGCTCCAGCAGGTCGCCCTTGCCCACGGGCTCAAACAACTCAATGCGGGCGATGGCGGCGCGCCGACGGCGGTCGTCGGGCTTGAGGCCGCGCACATCGCGGTTGGCCGGGCGGCTGCCCAGCACCGTGCCCACGATCTGGCCGCGGTTGTTGGAGCGCTCGTAGCTCATCATCTCGTCACCCGAGGTACCGTCTTGGTAGGCGTGCGTAAAGTCGCGGTTAAAGCAGCGCTTGAGCTGTCGCTGGCGGGCTGCATCCTCATCCTTGGAGGTCGAAACATCGGCCAGCATGTCATCAATCTGATGACGATACACGTCGACGATGGAGTACACGTAATCGGGGGCCTTCATGCGGCCCTCGAGCTTGAGCGATGCGGCGCCGGCGTCATACAGACGGCGAACAAGCTGCGAAGTGTTGGTGTCGCGCGGGCATAGCGCACGCTCGCGACCGGCAGGGGAGAGCGAGCGGCCGTTCTCGTCGATCAGCTCGTAGGGCAGGCGGCAGGGCTGGGCGCACATGCCGCGGTTGGCCGAGCGGCCCGCCATGGCAAAGCTCGAGAGCAGGCACAGGCCCGAGTAACAAAAGCAGATGGCACCGTGGCTAAAGACCTCGAGGTCCACATCGGGTGCGGCGTCGTGGATGGCGGCGATCTCGTCAATGGAGAGCTCGCGCGACAAGGTCACTCGGTCGGCGCCCTGCTCACGGCACCAAAGGGTTCCGCGGTCGTCGTGGATGTTTGCTTGGGTTGAGATGTGCGTCTCGATGCCGGGCATGGTGCGCTTGACTTCAAAGAACAGACCCCAGTCCTGGATAATGAAGGCGTCGGCGCCCAGCGTTGAGCAGCGATAGATGAGTTGCAGCGCATCGTCCATCTCGGACTGCTTGATGACGATGTTGACCGTGACGTAGACGCGCGACCCGGCTAGATGTGCGGCGCGGCAGGCTTGCTCAAAGGTCTCGTCGGTAAAGTTGGTGGCCTTGCGGCGGGCGTTGAAGCTGCCCATGCCGCAGTAGATGGCGTCTGCCCCGGCGGCGAGTGCGGCGGCAAGGGGCTCGGGTCCTCCGGCGGGCGCTAAAAGCTCGGGTCTGCGGTTGGTGGTTCGACTGGCGGTTGCGGTCATATCCTGCCTTTCAAAATGCTCAGATACTCAAAAGTATAGTGGCGTCGCTGCGGTGGGCGACGCCCGCAGCCTAAGCAGGACAAAGTCTTCAGCAGCTTGGACTGGCTGCTCCACATGAGAACCGTTCAGCGGTTCGGGGAAACCGTTGGGCGATAAAATATTCTCGCAACGTGATAATAATCTTGCATCGCGCGGAAACCTTGAGTACTATCCCAATCAAGCGCGGTGTTCAGACCGAACTGTGCCTCCCGGTGTGAACACCGCGCTCACGCTCTCTCAATTGATCGTAAGGAGAAAAACATGAGCAAGACCGTCGTGTCTTCCGATAACGCACCCGCAGCCATCGGCCCGTATTCCCCCGGTATCCAGGCCGGCAACATGGTGTTCCTGTCCGGCCAGCTGGGCATCGATCCCGCGACTGGCAAGATGCCCGAGGGCGTCGAGGCCCAGGCCAAGCAGTCCCTCGCCAACGTTGAGGCCCTGCTGACCGCTGCCGGCGCTACCTTTGCCGATGTCGTCAAGACCACGGTCTACCTGGCCGACATCGCCGACTTCGCTGCCGTGAACGAGATCTACGCTTCCAAGTTCGAGGCTCCGTTCCCCGCGCGCAGCGCTTTCCAGGTTGCCGCTCTTCCGGCCGGCGGTCTGGTCGAGATCGAGGTCGTCGCCGCTCTCTAAGGCGTTGGCCACAACTAAACATGACATGCAAAAAGACCCTGCAGCGCGTGCGAGCTGCAGGGTCTTTTATCAAGTGACGGATCGCTTGTGGAGCCGCGCTCCATTTTGCCCGTTAGCCTTCCTTGCGGACTTTTTGCAGGTAGCGGTAGACGCTGGGCTCCGAGATGCCCAGCGCGGTGGCGGCGCAGGACACGGCGCCCTTGAGCATGAACACCCCGTTGCCGTTGAGGTAGCGAATGACGTCCACGCGGTCGCTCTGACCAAGCGACGCCACATCCAGCCCGCGCGCGCTCAGCAACTCGGCAATGCTGCGGTCGATGAGCTCCTGTGTAGACTCCGAAAGACTTTCGACCTCGATAGACGCGGGCTCCGCCTGCCTTGGCACAGCGTCGAAGCAGGCCATGAGCTGCTGAGCCATGGCGTTGATGGAGCGTACCGTGGAAAGATCGGTGTTGACGCAGAGCATGCCGACGATCTCGTTATCCTCGCGGATAAAGTACGTCGCTGACTCCAACGTCTTGCCGCCGGCACCGCGCCCCTCGTAGCCCGTAATAAACGGCAGGTCGCGATACTTGGCGTCGTGCATGATCTTGAGTGCCAGATCGGTGGCGGGACCGCCGACCTTGCGGCCGCTCACGATGCCGTTGCGAATATCAACGATGGCGTGGTCGGGATCCGAGAAATCGTGCAGCACGATTTCGCTGTTTTTGCCGAGTACCTGCTCCAGAAAATCGACCATCGGCAAAAAGCGACGTACGGTCTCGTTCACGGGCAACTCCTTTGGGTGAAATCGGAAATGTTCATAACAATTTTTTCTCATGGTAACACGGTGTCTATTGATTCACATATTCGCAGGTACATTGCGTAATACGGACGAGCGGTAGGAATTTGGCGGTAAACGGTCGACCAAAAGAAAAGTTAGATGCTATTTTGACAGGACACTTTCCTGACCTGCGGAAATGCATTGTCTCAGCTCAAGAATAGTCTGATAACAAAAAATTATTATTGAGAATGAGAAAAATCTTTAATACGATATGCAACGAAGGCACAACCTCACCCCCGCACTGCGTCACAATAGAGCGCTAGATGCGAAAACAACTACTTCGAGGATTGGTGGTCAAATGGCCCAGGAGACGGTTACGAACGGCACTGAAGCCCTGTTCACTCGCGAAGGCATGCCGCCCGTTACGGAAATGATTCCGTGTGCCCTTCAGCATGTGCTGGCATCGTTTGCCGGCATCATTACCCCGGCGGTCATCATGGCCGGCGTCTACGGCTTTAATAGCCAGCAGAGCACCGACATCATTCAGGTTGCGCTCATTCTTTCGGCAATCGACACGGCCCTTCAAGCCTTCGCTCCCTTCCGTCGCATCGGCGGCGGCCTGCCCATCGTCATGGGCGTTTCGTTCGCGTTCCTGCCGGCCCTGCAGGCCATGGGTGCCTCGGGCTTTAGCTTTGGTGCGCTGCTGGGCGGCGAGATTGTCGGCGGTGCCGTCGCGGTCCTCTTTGGTCTGGCCTACAGCAAGATTAAGTGGCTGTTCCCGCCCGTCGTGACCGGTACGGTCATCTTCTCCATCGGCGTTTCGCTGTATCCCACGGCCGTCAAGTATATGGCCGGCGGTATGGGTACGCCGCTGTGGGGCACCCCGCAGGCCTGGTGCGTCGCTCTTATCACCTTCGCCGTGGTCTTTGCGCTCGCCAACTTTGGCAAGGGCACGCTCAAGCTGGGATCCGTGTTCTTTGGCATGATCGTTGGCATGATTGTCTCCATCCCCTTTGGCATGATCGACTTCTCCAGCGTCGCCACCGCTCAGGTCTTCGCCCTTCCCAAGCTCATGCCCTACGCACTCGAGTTTGATCCCGAGGTCTGCATTACCCTCGCCGTCGTGTTCCCCATGGTCGCCATCCAGGTTATCGGCGACGTCTCCGCTGCCTGCCTGGGCTCCATCGACCGTATGCCCACCGAGCGCGAGCTTTCCGGCGCTATCGTGTCCCAGGGCCTCACCTCTATGGTCGGCGGCCTGCTGGGCGGTCTTCCCACCAGCGCCCTTGGCCAGAACGTGGGCATCATCTGCTCCAACAAGGTCGTCAACAAGTGGGTCTTTGTGATCATCGCGGCCGTCTTTGCCATCGCCGGTCTGTTCCCGCAGCTCTCTGCCGTCCTTTCCGCTATCCCGCAGCCCGTCATCGGCGGCGCGACCGTCGGCGTCTTTGGCACCATCACCATGAACGGCGTGCGCATGTTCACCCGCGAGGGCCTCACGCAGCGCACTACCACCATCGTCGGTACCTCCGTCGTCTTTGGCCTGGGTATCTGGATGGCCAGCGGTTGCCTTGCCGGCGAGGGTATGCCCACCTGGGTTTCCACCGTCATCGGCTCCAATGCCGTAACCCCCACCGCCATCATGGCCATTGTCCTTAACCTGATCCTTCCGCAGACGCCGGTCGTGGCCCAGCACATCGATGCTGCCAAGGACGCTGCCGTGGATCTGGTCTTGCCCGAGAGCAAGAAGTAACCAATTCGGTGCTATTCGTCGGCGGACGCATCGCCTCGTCCGCCGACGTCATGTGGCGCCAAGCCGCACTTCAAAGGGTTTGTCCCTTTGGTGAAGCGTTGACGGGAGAGGGCCCGTTTCCGGTGTAGGCCGGCGCTTCGCACTCCGCCATGTCAGAGGTGTCAAACCCCGCCTCTGATGTCGAAGGGAGCATCCATGCTTCTGGTCGCTAACGGTTCCGTCTTTACCCGCAACGCTCAGACTCCGTTCATTCCCAACGGTGCGGTCGCCATTGACGGAGATACGATCGTCGAAGTGGGCCCCGAGCGCGAGCTCAAGGCCAAGTACCCGGATGCCGAGTACGTCGACGCCCAGGGCAACCTCATCATGCCCGGACTCATCAACTGCCACACCCACATCTATTCGGGTCTAGCCCGCGGCCTTGCCATCAAGGGCTGCAACCCCACCAACTTCCTGGAGAATCTTGAGCAGCAGTGGTGGAAGATCGACGACAACCTGACGCTCGACGGCACCAAGGCCAGCGCCTATGCCACGATCTTGGACTCCATCCGCGACGGCGTCACCACGATCTTCGATCACCATGCGAGCTTCTGTGAGATCCCGGGTAGCCTCTTTACCATTAAGGACGCAGCTCAGGAGCTGGGCATGCGTTCGTGCCTGTGCTACGAGGTCTCCGATCGCCGCGGCCAGGAAAAATGCGACCAGGCCATTGCCGAGAACGCCGAATTTGCCCAGTGGGCCGCCAAGGAGCGTCGCGATAACGACAACCATATGATCGCCGCCATGTTTGGCGGACATGCCACCTTTACGCTTTCGGACGAGACCATGGATAAGATGGCCGAGGCCAACAACGGCCTGACCGGCTTCCACATCCATGTGTGCGAGGGCATGAACGACGTGTGGGATTCCCGCCTCAACCGCGGCGGCATCAGCCCCGTCGAGCGCCTGCTGCAGCACAACCTGCTGGGTCCCGACACCATGCTGGGCCACTGCATCCACGTGACGCCTGCCGAGATGGATATCGTCAAGGAGTCCGGCACCTGGCTCGTCAACAACCCCGAATCCAATATGGGCAACGCCGTGGGCTGCGCCCCCGTGCTCGAGTTCTTCCGCCGCGGCATCCCCGTGTGCATGGGCACCGATGCCTACACCCACGATATGCTCGAGAGCCTCAAGGTCTTCCTGATCATTCAGCGTCACAACGCCGCTATGCCCAACGTGGGCTGGTGCGAGGCAATGACGATGCTGTTCGAGAACAACGCCAAGATGGCCAGCAAGTACTTCGATCGCAAACTCGGTGTGCTCGAGGCCGGCGCTGCCGCCGACGTCATCGTCATGGACTACAAGCCCTTTACGCCGCTGAGCGAGGAGAACATCGACGGCCACATGCTCTTTGGCATGATGGGCAAAAACTGCCGCACCACCATCATCAACGGCCGCGTCCTGTACAAGGATCGCGAGTTCGTTGGCATTGATGAGGACAAGATCAACGCGTGGACCATGGCTGAGTCCAAGAAGCTCTGGAGCACGCTCAACGAACGCACCTACTAATTACAAGTAGATTCACGCGCGTCGGATGTTTCGCCGCGTTCGACGCGCGTATAGGCGGCCTCCGCGGGGTCGCCGGCGCTGTGCTAGCGCTACACCGTATTTGCGCCCGTCGCGCGGTCTCGCCGGGCGTTACAGAGAGGAGCTCATTATGAGCGACATCATGAGGCCGATCCCGTTTTCGCAGCTGATGAACTGGATCATCGAGGAGCACAAGACTCAGGGCGCCGTCTTTGGCGTGCGCAAGATGGTCACGACCAACCAGGAGGGCGCGCTTCCCATTTTTGACGAGCGCATCGAGACTCCGTTTGGCCCGGCCGCCGGTCCCAATACGCAGCTGGCCCAGAACATCGTGGCATCCTACGTGGCCGGTTCCCGCTTCTTTGAGCTCAAGACCGTTCAGGTTATGGACGGCGAGGAGCTCTCCAAGTGTGTGAACAAGCCCTGCATCGTGGCGCAGGACGAGTGCTACAACTGCGAGTGGTCGACCGAGCTCGAGGTTCCGCAGGCCTTTGCCGAGTACGTGAAGGCATGGTTTGCCTGCCACCTGATCGCTCGCGAGTACGGCCTGGGCAGCCCGGATGGTTTTGTCTTCAACATGTCCGTGGGTTATGACCTCGAGGGCATCAAGAGCCCCAAGGTCGATGCGTACATTGAGGGCATGAAGGACGCCAGCGGCTCCGAGGTTTGGAACGAGTGCCGCACGTGGGCGCTCGCTAACCTGGACAAGTTTGAGCATGTCGATGCCGCGTTTGTCGAGTCCATCCCGGCGCGCGTCTCCAACTCCATTACCGAGTCCACGCTGCATGGCTGCCCGCCGGCGGAGATCGAGCGCATCGCGACCTATCTGATTACCGAGAAGGGTCTCAACACCTACATCAAGTGCAACCCCACGCTGCTGGGCTATGAGTTTGCCCGCCAGCGTCTGAACGAGCTGGGCTTTGACTACATCGTTTTCGATGACACGCACTTCCGTGAGGACCTGCAGTGGGCCGATGCCGTGCCTATGTTCGAGCGCCTGATTGCCCTGTGCGCCGAGCGCGGCCTGGAGTTTGGCGTCAAGCTGACCAACACCTTCCCCGTCGACGTGACGAGAAACGAGCTGCCCTCTACCGAGATGTACATGTCCGGCCGTTCGCTGTTCTCGCTGACCATCGAGGCCGCCCGCCGCATTACCGAGCAGTTTGACGGTAAGCTGCGCATCAGCTACTCCGGTGGTGCCACGGTCTACAACATCCGCGCCCTGTATGATGCCGGCATTTGGCCCGTCACCCTGGCGACCGACGTGCTCAAGCCCGGTGGCTACGAGCGCTTTAGCCAGATGGCCGGCGAGTTTACCGACCTGGATGGCAAGCCGTTTGCGGGCGTCTCGCTCGAGGCCGTGACCGCGATTCAGACCGACTCGCTCACCAACCCGCTCTACAAGAAGCCGCTGCGCCCGCTGCCCGACCGCAAGGTCGCCGGCAAGAGCCCGCTTTCCGACTGCTTTACCACGCCGTGCCGCACGAGCTGTCCCATCCAGCAGGATATTCCCGCCTATCTGGCGGCTGTTGACGAGGGCCGCTTCGAGGACGCGCTCAACATCATCATCGAGCGCAACGCCCTGCCGTTTATCACCGGCACCATCTGCCCGCATCCCTGCGGCCGCGCTTGCGAGCGTGCGTTCTACGAGCCCGAGGGTGCCCAGATTCGCGCCAGCAAGCTCAAGGCTGCCCGCGAGGCCATGACCGCCGTGCTGCCCAAGCTGCGCGCCCAGGCCATTGCCAACGACGGCGAGCACAACGTTGCCGTTATCGGTGGCGGCCCGGCCGGTCTGGCGACGGCGTTCTTCCTGACGCGTGCCGGCGTGCCCGTCACTATCTTTGAGGCCCGCGATTCGCTCGGCGGCGTGGTCCGCCACGTGATCCCCGAGTTCCGTATTGCGAGCGACGATATCTCCCACGATGCCGAGCTCTGCCTGGCCTTTGGCGCCAAGGTGCAGCTCAACGCTCGCGTGGATTCCATTGAAGAGCTCAAGGCCCAGGGCTTTACCGACGTGGTCGTGGCCACCGGTGCCTGGATGCCCGGCTCTGCGGGCTTGGGCGAGGGTGCCGAGCTCGACGTGCTGGAGTTCCTCGAGACCGCCAAGAAGGGCGAGAAGCTCGAGCTGGGCGAGGACGTCGTGGTCATCGGCGCCGGCAACACCGCCATGGATGCTGCCCGCGTGGCCAAGCGCCTGGCTGGTGTGAAGAACGTGCGCCTGGTGTATCGCCGCACCAAGAAGCAGATGCCCGCCGACGAGGAAGAGCTTGATCTTGCTCTTGCCGACGGCGTTGAGTTCTGCGAGCTGCTGGCGCCCAAGGCACTCAACGGCGCCGTGCTGACCTGCGATGTTATGGAGCTTGGCGAGCCGGATGCAAGCG
>USHR01000061.1 GCA_900554495.1 uncultured Collinsella sp. | reverse complement strand
GTCCTGCCCCGAGGCGCCGCATCGCTGCCAAAGCTGTTTGCCGCAGGCGAGCTCGATGCCATCACTATCAACTTTCCCACGCCGCAGCCCAAGGCCAAGTACGCCAAAAAACGACTCGTCCATGTCGACCATCTGATGCTCTACCGCCCGCTCCTTGCAGCCGGCGCTACCGTCACGCTGCGCACCGACAGCAAACCGCTGCGCGACTACGCCCTGGGGCAGTTTTCCGCGGCCGGCTACGATACGCTTTGGGTAAGTGACGACGTACGCCGCGACCATCCCGAGCATCCCGAGACCGAATACGAGTGCCGCACGCGCGAGATGGGTGCCGCCGTCTATGGCATTTGCGCCACACCCGGCGCGCAGCCCAGCGATGAACAACTCGCAGCAGGCCGAGCGCAGGAGCAAAGCCTTGCCTGCTACCTGCCCGATAACCTCGATGAGCTCGTCTACGTGCCTCTCGGCATGGAAGAGGCCGTCGAGAACTTTAAAAACCGTGCCCGCAAAGGCAAGAAGCGCCTGCCGCAGGAGTCCTAGGGGGCTTCTGATGGTCGCGGCGTCAGCAAACAAGCGCAAACAAGCGCAAATAGGCGCCAGCAAACGACCCTCAAACCTAAGTGAGTAGACTTTTTTGCAATAGCCACGCACAACCCGCATAACGAAAACTAAAACCGCAGGTAGAGCCCTTTCGCAAAAGCCATGTGCTCGCGATATCGCAAAAAGTCTACTCACTTAGCTGGCAACCGCACCAAACAGCTGGACAGAACGCCCATTTCCTGCATTTTCTCGCGCGCTGGCACCCCGCGCCGCCGCTACGCCATAATAGTTGGCAGACAAACGCGAGAGAAAGCAACCACATGGCACAGACCACGACAGACACCGCCGTCAGCACCGTCTCCGGCGCCGGCGCCGCCAGCTCATTCTCGGGCGGCACGGGAACCGAAGCCGAGTTCGGCTCGCTCGGCGCGCTCTCCCCCACCTGGTGGGAGCCCGAGGATGGCAGTGAGCCCGAACCATGGCTCACGCCCGATCAGGCCTTCGAACGCTTCTTTGAATGGACGAGCGACCGTGGCATTGAGCTGTGGGATCACCAAGAAGAGGCCCTCATGGACCTGGCCGCCGGCGATCACGTCATTTTGGGCACGCCGACCGGATCGGGCAAGTCGCTCGTCGCGCTGGGCATGCTCTTTATGGGCATGGCACAGGGCAAGCGCTGCTACTACACGGCTCCTATCAAGGCTCTGGTCAGCGAAAAGTTCTTCGACCTGGTGCAGGTGCTCGGCCGCGATAACGTCGGCATGATCACCGGCGACACGCATATCAATACCAAGGCACCCGTCATCTGCTGCACGGCCGAAATCCTTGCCAACGATGCGCTACGCGAGGGCGAGGACGCCGATGTGGGCTGCGTAGCCATGGATGAGTTCCACTACTTTGCCGACCCCGACCGCGGCTGGGCATGGCAGGTGCCGCTGCTCACCCTGCCCCACACGCAGTTTATGCTCATGAGTGCCACGCTCGGCGATGTCACCGCCATCGCCGCCTCGCTCGAGGAGCACACCGGCGCTGCTTGCGACCTGGTTGTCGACGCCCCGCGCCCTGTTCCGCTGAGCTACGACTATGTGACGACCTCCCTCGAGGGCACCGTCGAGCTCGCCATGCGCCGCGGAGAGGCCCCACTCTACATCGTGCACTTTAGTCAGGACGCCGCGCTTGCCACGGCACAGTCGCTTGCCAACTTTGGCATCGCTAGCAAGGAGCAGCGCGAGGCCATTAAGGAAGCTGCCAAAGGCACGAGTTTCTCCACCGCCTTCGGCAAGATTCTCAAGCGCCTGCTCGGCTGCGGCGTCGGCGTGCACCACGCCGGTATGCTGCCGCGCTATCGCCTACTGGTTGAGCGCCTGGCGCAGCAGGGCCTGCTGCCCGTCATCTGCGGCACCGACACGCTCGGCGTCGGCATCAACGTGCCCATCCACACCGTGGTGCTCACCGCGCTCACCAAGTTCGACGGTTACAAGATGCGTCGTCTGCGCGCCCGCGAGTTCCACCAGATTGCCGGTCGCGCCGGCCGCTCGGGCTTTGACACCGAGGGTATGGTAATTGCCGAGGCGCCGGAGCACGAGATCGAAAACGCCAAGCTTATGGCCAAAGCGGGCGACGACCCCAAAAAACTCCGTAAGATTAAAAAGAAAAAGGCCCCCGAGGGCTTTGTCACCTGGAACAAGCAGACCTTTGAGCGCCTGATCGAGACGCAGCCCGAGACACTCAAGCCACGCCTGCGTATCACGCACTCCATGGTGATTAGCGTGGTCGAGCAGGGCGGCGATGCCCGAACCCGCGTACACGACCTCATCGAGACGAGCCTGCAGACTCCCGAGGAAAAGGCTAAGCTCGAGGTTCGCGCCGACGAAATCTTCGCCACGCTCATCGATTCCGGCGTCGTCGTTCGCACCGAGGTGCCGCCCGCGCCCGACGCCCCGACTGACGCCGCGCCGAACATCGACTATGCGCTGACGGTCGATCTGCCCGAGGACTTTGCGCTCGACCAGCCGCTCTCGCCGTTTTTGCTTGCCGCGCTGGAGCTGCTCGACCCCGAGAGTGAGACCTATACCATGGATCTGATCTCGATGGTCGAGGCAACGCTCGAGGACCCCAAGCAGGTATTGCGCGCACAGGAGCGCGCCGCGCGCGACCGCGCGATGGCCGAAATGAAGGCTGACGGCGTCGACTATGAGGAGCGTCTGGAGCGCATTCAGGACGTCACCTACGAAAAGCCGCTCGAGGATTTGCTCGATGCCGCCTTTGACAAGTACTGCCAGGAAGTGCCTTGGGCAAACGACTACCAGCTCTCTCCCAAGAGTGTCCTGCGAGATATGCTGGAAAGCGCGAGCGATTTTAAGGGTTACATTCAAAAGCTCGGCATCGCCCGCTCCGAGGGCATTTTACTGCGCTACCTGGCAGAGGCCTACCGTTCACTCGACCGTACCGTGCCCATCGAGAAGCGCGACGAGCGCCTGCGCGACATTATCTCGTGGCTGGGCTTTGTGGTGCGCTCGGTGGACTCGAGCCTGGTGGACGAGTGGGAAAACGCCGGCAACCCGGCAGCCCTCGATGCTGCGCCGCCGCAGGGCATCGACGAGGTCGTGGCGGACCGTCGCGGCTGCACGCTATTGGTGCGCAACGCGCTCTTCCGCCGCGTGACCCTTGCCGCCCGCGAGCACGTTCGCGAGCTGGGCGAGCTCGACGACGACTGGGGCATGAGCGAGATCCGCTGGCAAAAAGCACTCGACGCTTACCACGAGCAGCACGAGGAAATCCTCACCGACGGAGATGCCCGCAGCGCCGCGATGTTTTCCATTGACGAGTCCGACGAGAAGACCGCGCACGTATGGCACGTGCACCAGATCTTTGCCGACGAGGATGGCGACCACGATTTTGGCATCATGGGCGATGTCGATCTGGACGCCACGCAAGACGGCGGCGAGGTCATCTTCAAAAACTACCGCGTCGGCTTTATCGAGGACCTGCTCGAGGACTAGCCGGGCACAATGGAACGAAACGAAGCGGGGCCGCTGGCAATATAGCCAGCGGCCCCGCTTTTGCGCTATACGCTATGCCTTACTCGGCACCCTCGACCTCATACGAATCCGCCTCGGCTGGCTCATCGTTTGTCTCTGTCGCAGCCCCGCGCGCCTCGTCAAACGCGGCCTTCATGGTCTTGTTGCCCCACGTGAGCTTGCGAATGGTAAGATCGTCCGCCTTCTTGTTGGCTAGGCGCAGATTGTTCTCGGAGGACAGCAACGCCTCCTTGGTTTTCTGCAGGTGGCTAATCGTCTTGTCGATCTCATCGATCGCCGTTTGGAACTTGCGGCTCGCGATCTCGTAGTTGCGGCCGAAATCATTCTTGAACTTCTCCATCTTGGCTTCGAAGTTCGTAACGTCGATATTCTGCTGTTTGTACTCCGCCAGCTCCTGCTTATAGCGAAGCGAACCCATGGCGGCGTTGCGAAGAAGCGTGATCATGGGAATAAAGAACTGCGGGCGAATCACGTACATCTTCTCGTAGCGATAGCTCACGTCCACGATTCCCGCGTTGTAAAGCTCGCTCTCGGGCTCGAGCAGCGTGCAGAGCACCGCGTACTCACAGCCTTTCTGGCGACGATCGTGATCGAGTTTCTTAAAGAAGTCCTCGTTTTTATGCTTGGTCGCGGTCTCGTCGTTCTCGTTTTTCATCTCGAACATAATCGAAATGACCTCGTTACCGCTTGCGTCGCACTCGCGGAAGATAAAGTCGCCCTTGGTGCCCTCGGACGCATCGTTATCCTTCTCGAAGTACGCGTTAGGAAACGCCGTCATGCGCAGACGGTTAAACTCGGTCTCGCAGTGCTGCTCGAGCGACTCACCCACCATCTTGGTGGACAGGCGGACCTTCATGTCCTTAAGGCGCTCGATCTCTTCATCCTTATAGCGAATCAGGTCATCGCTCGCACGCTTGGCCTGCGCAAGCTCGAGCTCGTGTGCCGCCTTGGCCTGTTCCTCGCGAGAATCGCGCACCGCCAGCTCGCTCGTCAGTTTGGCACGCGCCTCATCGCGCTCTCGCTCCGCCGCGGCAACCGCCTCCGACAGGTTCATTTTTGCCATCAGTTCCTGCTCGCGCAGCTGGGCACGCAGACCCTCGGCCTCTTGCTCGGACTGTGCCTTAGCGGCGGAAAACTTCTCTTGTACCGTCGCGCGATAGTCAGTAAGCGCGCGCTCGGCCTCGCTGCGAGCGGCATCGAGCTCGCGCTGCGACTCAGCCGCAGCGGCGGCAAGCGCCATCTCCTGGGCCTTGTCCGCCGCGGCAAGCTTGGCCTGCAGCTCGGCAATCTGAGCATCACGTGCAGCTAAATCGTTTTGAGCAGCGTTGCGCGCCGCCGACTCGGCAAGCTTTGCTTCGTCATCTTTGCGCCCAAGCTGCGCACGCAGGCTATCAATCTCACGCTGGAGTTCGGCATTTTCCTTTTGAGCATTGGCTCGCGCCTCTACCGCCGCGCGCTGGCTTGCACTCTCGCGCTCTACGGCAGCGCCCTCGAGCTTAGCGCGCAGCTCGGCAAGCTCAGCATCGCGCTTGGCGACTTCTTGTGCCAGCTGCTGAGCTGCAGCGTTCCCCTGCTCGACAAGCTGAGCATTGCGCTGAGACTCCGCCTTTTGCAAGGCAGCCGTCGAACGCGAGCGCTCAAGCTCCAGCGCCTGCTCGCCCTCGCGCTGGACAGCCTTCACACGCTCATCCAGGTCGCGCGAGAACTCGGCATCGCGCACTTGCTTGACGATATCCGCATAGCCGGATGCATCGACCTTAAAGACTTCGCCACAATGCGGGCACTTGATCTCATTCATAGCAGCTCCTCGATGGACACAAATTTCAACCGCCTACACTCTACCGCGCCGCACGGACAAAAAAGGCGCCGCCGCCATAATGGCAACGGCGCCAGAACCACCACAAAGGCGCACTGTGTCCCCTTTGTGGTGGTTCTGGCGCCCTATAGCCCAAAGAAGCTAAGAATCTGGTCGCGGCTTACGGGCTTGTACTCGTTGGCGTCGAGGCCCACATCGTAGCGGTAAATGGGGCGCTCGCGATCGCGGTTGCGTGCGTTGGTGCGGTCTCCTCTGCTGTGGATATGCCCGTGTAGCATGATGGCGCCACGCGCCTTACCATTCCAGCTGAGCATGGGGTAATGGCTCATCACCAGACGATGGCCCTTGGCATAGCCGGGAGCAACCTCCAGGTAATCGCGCACGTCTTCCCAAATTTGCGGGGCGTCGGGATCTTCCCAGTCGCCGTCATGGTTACCGCAGATGAGCGTCACATTCTTGCATTCGATACGCTCGCGCAGGCGCACCGCCTCCGCCATGGGCAAGCGATACGTAAAGTCTCCCAAGATATAGAGGCGGTCGTCCGCAGCCACGCACTCATTGATGGCATCGATGACCTTGCGGTTCATCTCCTCGACCGAATCAAACGGCCGATCCATGTCGTGCAAGATATTCGTATCGCCCAGGTGCAGGTCGGCGGTAAACCACATCATCGTCTATGCCCTCATTTCGCAACGCGTCAAACTCGTGCTAAGTATACAGACACAGCGATACGGCGGTTAGCCAAAGAGCCCGCCGAACAGGCCGCGGCGGCGTTTGTCTTGCTTTTTCGAAACGTCACCCTAAGTTTTCTTGTCCCGCCGTTTCTTACGGTCCTGTTCCAGATCATCGTCGTCGAGCAGCAGATCCCACTCAAACGGATCATCCGTCAAATCGAACAGGTCATCGTCATCAAACATGGCAGTCTCCCATACCGATTAGCGAGCATCCACCACATAGAGCCCAACGCGCACCTGATGCCACGGGCTGCGCTCGGGGGCAACCTGTTGCACGCGGGCCTCAAATACGTCCTCGTGGCCGTAATACATCATCAAGGACAGTGGGCCAACCTCGTTTCCCGGAACGTAGCCAAGTTTGGTCTTGCCATAGTAGATCGCAACTGCCTCGGGGTCATGGGGATTATCGCGCTCGGCACACAGCGTCAGTTTATCGCCCGCTTTAAGATCGCCTAGGACCAAAGCGCCGTCGGCATATTGAAATCCTGCGATGTGAAACGACAGAAGAACACGTGAAGGCTCGTACATAGCAACTCCCCTAACGGCCGGATAAACCAGCGTTTAACCTTACCGAGAAGTCTACGGGCCCGTGCGGACACAAATACATCCTGTCTGCGTCCTTCAATCGTTTGCCTCAACGCTTGCGCGACAGAACGCTTGCAGATAAGATAGAACACGGATGGCACCCGTTGCCGCGGGTCTTGCCAACTCCGATACACGTTTTCATCGTGAGAAGTGGCCGTCTTCGCTTACGCGGGGGCGGCTATTTCATTCGGCCGATAAACAGACCGAGTTCGATAGCCGCAATCAACAACGCCAATAACGAAATAACATCGCTTACGTTCATACCAAATCCCTTCTAAAGGGAGTTGGCCCATCCGTGCTCCATAACAGTAGTCTAACGCAAAATGCAGGTAATAGGAACACTTGTTCGTATTACCTGCGCCCTTTTCTAATGCACAAACATGCGCACGAATTTGTGCTTCCAGCTTGCGTAGGGCGCATACCGAAACGGCACGTCGAGCCAGGTTGCCTTGTTCACGATGCTCTTCTTGTGACTAAACGTATCGAAGCTCTCGCGGCCATGGTACTGCCCCATACCGCTCGCGCCCATGCCGCCAAAGCCCATATGGCTCGTAGCCAAGTGCATGATGGTGTCGTTGACGCAGCCGCCGCCAAAGGGCACGTAGCGCACAAAGCGTTGCTGAACCGCACGATCCTGGCTAAAGATATACAGGGCCAGCGGCGTCGGACGATCCGTAATAAACGCTTCGGCCTCGTCTAGGCTCTCAAACGTCAGCACCGGCAAGATGGGACCGAAGATCTCCTCCTGCATCACGGCGTCATCGGGGGCCACGCCGTCCAAAATTGTCGGCTCAATCTTGAGCGAAGCCTCGCGCGCGGCACCTCCAAGCACGACCTTATCGGGATCGATCAGCCCGCGCACGCGCGCAAAATGCTTAGCATTGACGATATGCCCGTAGTCCTCGTTATCGAGCGGATGCTCGCCAAACATACGACTGACCTCCTCCTTGATGAGGCCCAGCAGCTCGTCGTGCACGCGCGTATCGACCAGCAGGTAGTCGGGCGCCACGCAGGTCTGCCCCACGTTGAGCCATTTACCAAAGGCGATACGCCGTGCCGCAACCTTCAAGTTTGCCGTTGCATCCACGATGCAGGGGCTCTTTCCGCCCAGCTCGAGCGTCACGGGCGTAAGGTTTTTACTTGCGTGCTCCATGACGAGTTTGCCGACTGGAACGCTACCGGTAAAGAAGATCTTGTCCCAGCACTCATCGAGCAGCGCTTCGTTTTCGGCGCGCCCGCCCTCGACGACCGTCACCAGGCACGGATCAAATGCCTCTTCACAGATTTGCTTGAGCACCGCGCTCGATGCCGGAGCATAGGCACTCGGCTTGATGACCACGGTATTGCCCGCGGCAAGGGCGCCGGCGAGCGGCTCGAGTGTTAGCAAAAACGGGTAGTTCCACGGAGCCATGATGAGTGTGACGCCATAGGGCACGGCTTGCGTTTTGCACACGCTCACGGCGTTAGCGAGATCGCACGGACGCAGGCGCGGACGACTCCACCGAGCCACGTGAGCGATCTGATGTCGAATCTCGGAAAGCGACGTACCAATCTCGCACATATAGGCCTCGTCATGCGACTTCCCCAAATCGGTCTTGAGCGCATGGGCGATATCGGCCTCGTGGGCCCGCACCGCATCGCGTAAACTCACGAGCGCGCGACGTCGAACATCGACATCAAACGTGGCGTGCGTCTTAAAGTAGGCGCGCTGATCGCCGACGATGCGCGCAATTTCCTCGGTGTTCATGGACCCTCCTAATTCTCGTCCTCAAACATACCACCTGCAACGACTTCGTACATATGCTCGAGCTCCAAGCGGTCCATTAGAAGCGGAACGGGGTATAGCGGATTGGCCTCGGCATCGGCATGCGCCGCCATCTCGGGAATGTCAGAGCGGCGAATGCCCGAGACATATTTGGGGATTCCCAGGGCCTCGTTCATGCGGTCGACCCAATCGATAAAGGCCTCGGCCGCAAGACTATCCTGCGCGGTAGCCGGCGCAATGCCCGCCATGTGAGCAAGATCGGCAAGCTTGGGGGCGGCGGCGTCACCATAAGCGCGAAGCATGTGCGGCAGGATGATCGCGTTGGCCAAACCGTGCGGAATTCCGTATCGGCCGCCCAAACTGTGCGCGATGGCATGCACATATCCGACATAGGAGCGGGTAAACGCAACGCCCGCCTTATACGCCGCCAAAAGCATATTGCGACGAGCGCACATGTCGTCACCATGCTCATAGGCCTCGAGCAAATTGTCGTGGATAAGCTGCACCGCCTGTCGCGCCATCTTACGCGTATAGGGCGTGGTGCTTCGCCCGATAAAGGCCTCAACGGCATGCGTCAGGGCGTCCATGCCCGTCTGCCCCGTAATGGAAGCGGGCAAGCCGCACGTAAACTCGGGGTCGTGGACTGCAAAACGCGGGATGAGCACAAAGTCGTTAATGGGGTATTTGTAGTGCGTCTCGTCATCGGTGATAACCGCCGCGAGCGTGACTTCGCTTCCCGTACCGGCGGTAGTG
>USHR01000060.1 GCA_900554495.1 uncultured Collinsella sp. | reverse complement strand
AAACAGGCGACTGCGCAGGAGCCGGCGCAGGTGCGGACTTAGGCGCAAGTGCGGGATTGGGACTTGACGGGCGAGCCCCGCCGCTCATGAGTTCGTCGGCGGTCCACGGGCGATCATCCATCACGTCGTCAAGGCTCAGCGAAAACAGGTCGTCTTCACCCTCATCGAACATGCGGTGCACATGTCCACCAATTGCCGGAATCAATCCGCGACCGGTGCATGATGCCTTGCTCAACGCCATTCTGTCCCATCCTTTCGAAATACTAATGACATCGATTATATGGAACTTCCCAAGCGGCTCGGTCTCGGATTCGTGCTTTCCAGAACTCGCGCCCAAAAGGGGAGGGGCAATCCAGGCGAGTGCCTACTTGTCGCCGGCCGCCGCCTTGGCCTCATTGAGGTAGCTATAGAAGCTGTACTTGGAGATGCCAAAGAACTCGCAGGCGCGCTCGCTCGACTTGGAAATGAGGAAGGCACCGCGACGGTCGAGGTAGCCAATGGCACGAATGCGCTCGTCTTTGGTCATGAGTGCCGCGGGCTTGCCCACAAACTGCTCGCACTCGTGCAGCAGGTCCTCGAGCAGGTCGCCGATGTTCTTGGTAATGGGCTCGGGCTCAGTGTAGCCCGTGCCGCCGGTGCCGGTAAAGGCATCGAGCGAGCGCTCAAAAGCCTTCATAAGCGTAATGTCAAAGTTGATGCCCAAAATGCCGACGGGCTTGCCCTCGTCGTTGCGGATAAAGATCGTCGAGGACTTGAGCAGCTTGCCGTCGGTGGTTTTAGTGAGGTACGGCTCGCGGTCGTGTACATCGGTGGCGCCCTCGTGCATGGACTCAAATACGATATGGCTGGGGCCGTCACCCAGTTTGCGCCCGCTGACGTGGCCGTTTTCGATCACCACGATGGAGTGGTCCACGTCATCGGTCTCCAGATCGTGGACGACGACTTCGCAGTTGGGGCCAAATTGGAGCGCCAGACCGTGTGCGAGGCGCTTGTAAAACTCAATCTGTGCGGGGGTCATGGGTACCTTCCTAAAAATTAGTTTGGGCACACTTTGCCATAAACCACACCTGTTCGCAAATAACGAAAGCGTCGCTGCGTTGTGTGACCGTTCGGCGGCGAAAAAGTACCGATTACGGCAACAAACAATTCGTTAGGTATGCCAATCAAAAAGTGTGATAGAACATTACTAACAAACTTTTTGTTTGGCATCCACATAAAAGTTCAGCCGTGTGAATGGGATCGGGCTGAAACGCGTATGCGGGGGCCGGCAAGAGAGGACTTAAGGAGTTCACCGTATGGCCGATAAGATCCAGTGGGCGAGCAACACGATGCCCAAGAGCGATGACAAGCACTTGGGAATCATGAGCCTCGACCATGTGAAGAAGGCCCGTGCCTTCCACCAGTCGTTCCCCCAGTACACCGTCACTCCGCTTGCCCGCCTGGACGGTCAGGCTGCGCGCCTGGGCCTGTCCAACCTGTGCGTTAAGGACGAGAGCTATCGCTTTGGCCTCAACGCCTTTAAGGTCCTGGGCGGCTCGTTTGCCATGGCCAACTATATTGCCGACGAGACCGGCAAGGACGTTGCCGACTGCACCTTCGATTACCTGACCTCCGATCAGCTTGCCAAGGACTTTGGCCAGGCCACCTTCTTTACCGCCACCGACGGCAACCATGGCCGTGGCGTGGCATGGGCTGCCAACAAGCTGGGCCAGAAGGCCGTCGTGCACATGCCCAAAGGTTCCACCAAGCCCCGCTTCGATAACATCGCCGCCGAGGGCGCCACGGTGACCATCGAAGAGGTCAACTACGACGAGTGCGTGCGCATGGCCGCCGCCGAGGCCGATGCCTGCGAGCGCGGCGTCATCGTTCAGGACACCGCCTGGGAGGGCTACGAGAAGATCCCGTCCTGGATCATGGAGGGCTACGGCACCATGGCTTCCGAGGCTGCCGAGCAGCTGCGCGAGATGGCCATCAACCGCCCGACGCACGTCTTTGTCCAGGCTGGCGTAGGCTCGCTCGCCGGCGCCGTGGTGGGCTACTTCACCAACCTGTATCCCGATAACCCGCCGACTTTCGTTGTGGTTGAGTGCGCTCCGGCCGCCTGCCTGTACAAGGGCGCTGCCGCCGGCGACGGCGACCCGCGCATCGTGGACGGCGACATGCCCTCCATCATGGCCGGCCTGTGCTGTGGCGAGCCCAACATCCTGGGCTGGGATATCCTGCGCAACCACGCTACCGCCTTCGTGTCCTGCCCCGACTGGGTCACCGCTCGCGGCATGCGCACCCTAGGCGCCCCCGAGAAGGGCGACCCGCGCGTCATCTCCGGCGAGTCCGGCGCTGTGACCACCGGCCTGGTCGAGACCCTCATGCTCGATCCCGAGTACGCCGAGCTCAAGGAGCTCATCGGCCTGGACAAGACGAGCTCTGTGCTCTGCTTCTCCACGGAAGGTGACACGGACCCCGACCAGTATCGCCGCATTGTCTGGGAAGGCGAATATCCCACTTGCTAATCGTTGGGGCGGAGTAAATAGGTATCGCTCCGCCACCTCACAGGTAGATTCCTTCGTTTGAAAGGTTATGAACAATGGCTAAAGAACTCGATTTCGACGCTATCAAGGCTGCTGCTGAGTCCCACCGTGCTGATATGACTCGCTTCCTGCGCGCCATGATC
This sequence comes from uncultured Collinsella sp., assembly GCA_900554495.1. Taxonomy (GTDB): domain Bacteria; phylum Actinomycetota; class Coriobacteriia; order Coriobacteriales; family Coriobacteriaceae; genus Collinsella. Next base: position 6,679 of record USHR01000060.1, on the reverse strand, counting down.
TCCCATCCCTCTGAGTCTTGCGAGGAGGGTGAGGTTGTCGCCTGCATCAAGGCCGAGATGGAGAGCCTTGGCTATGACGAGGTCAAGGTCGACGGCCTGGGCAACGTTATGGGCTTTATGGGCGAGGGCGACAAGATCATCGCCATCGACTCCCACATCGACACCGTCGGCATCGGCAACATCGAGAACTGGGACGCCGATCCCTATGAGGGCTACGAGACCGACGAGATCATCTACGGCCGCGGCGGCTCCGACCAGGAGGGTGGCATGGCTTCTGCTACCTACGCTGCCAAGATGATGAAGGACATGGGCCTCATCCCCGAGGGCTACAAGATCATGGTCGTCGGCACCGTCCAGGAAGAGGACTGCGACGGCATGTGCTGGCAGTACATCTACAACAAGGACGGCATTAAGCCCGAGTTCGTCATTTCCACCGAGCCCACCGACGGCGGCATCTATCGCGGTCACCGCGGCCGCATGGAGATCCGCGTCGACGTTCACGGCACCTCCTGCCACGGCTCTGCTCCCGACCGCGGCGACAATGCCATCTACAAGATGGCCGACATCATCGCCGACGTCCGCGCTCTCAACAACAACGGCTGCGACGAGTCGACCGACATCAAGGGCCTCGTCAAGATGCTCGATCCCAAGTACAACCCCGAGCACTTCGAGGACGCCCGCTTCCTGGGCCGCGGCACCTGCACCGTCAGCCAGATCTTCTACACCAGCCCCAGCCGCTGCGCTGTCGCTGACTCCTGCGCCATCTCCATCGACCGTCGCATGACCGCCGGCGAGACCTGGGAGTCCTGCCTGGACGAGATCCGTAACCTGCCGGCAGCCAAGAAGTACGGCGACGACGTGAAGGTCTCCATGTACATGTACGACCGTCCGTCCTGGACCGGCGAGGTCTACGAGACCGAGGCTTACTTCCCCACGTGGATCAACAAGGAGACCGCTCCGCACGTCAAGGCCCTTGTCGACGCCCACAAGGCCATGTTCGGTGACGAGCGCATCGGCTGCGAACCCAGCATGGACAAGCGCACCGGTCGCCCGCTGTGCGACAAGTGGACCTTCTCCACGAACTGCGTTTCCATCCAGGGCCGCTATGGCATCCCCTGCGTCGGCTTTGGCCCGGGTGCCGAGTCTCAGGCTCACGCTCCCAACGAGGTCACCTACAAGGACGACCTGGTCACCGCTGCCGCCATGTATGTGGCTGCCCTGAACCTCTACGATCCGAGCCAGGCCGATGGCGATGCCACCGTGTTCCGCGCCGGTCTGACCAACAACAAGATCGACTAGTCCCATTCCTCGATCTTGTTGAGCCGGGGACAGTTTATGCCCCCGGCGCCTCCTGTTGACTTGGGGCCCGCGGTCGTTATCTCCCATGCTTCCTCAACGGTAGCGGGTCCTCGTCATAGTGCTCTGCATGTTCTAGCCACACGCGCATGCCGGAGCACATCTACTCATTGCGATCGTTTCACCTTTAGAAAGGACATTTACATGGACGCCAAGTTTACCGAGCTCGTCGAGCAGCTGAACGGCCTCGATTTTAAGGGTATGTACGGCAGCGACTTCCTGCACACCTGGGATAAGACCACCGATGAGCTCAAGGCGCTCTACATCGTCGCCGACGCTCTGCGCGAGCTGCGCGAGAACAACGTTTCGTCCAAGATCTTCGACTCCGGTCTTGCCGTCTCCCTGTTCCGCGACAACTCCACCCGTACGCGCTTCTCCTTCTCTAAGGCCGCCAACCTGCTCGGCCTTGAGCTGCAGGACCTGGACGAGAAGAAGTCCCAGATCGCTCACGGCGAGACCGTCCGCGAGACCGCTACCATGATTTCCTTCATGGCCGACGTCATCGGCATCCGCGACGACATGTACATCGGCAAGGGCGACGCCTACATGGCCGAGGTCTCCGAGTCTGTCCAGCAGGCTTACGAGGACGGCGTTCTGGATCACCGTCCCACGCTCATCTCCCTGCAGTCCGACTCCGATCACCCCACGCAGTCCTCTGCCGACATGCTCTACCTCATCAACGAGTTTGGCGGTCTTGAGAACCTCAAGGGCAAGAAGGTTGCCGTTACCTGGGCCTATTCTCCCTCGTACGGCAAGCCGCTGTCCTGCCCGCAGTCGCTGATCAGCCTGCTGCCCCGTTTTGGCATGGACGTCACCCTGGCTCACCCCGAGGGCTACGACCTCATGCCCGAGGTCGTCGAGCGCGCCAAGAGCTATGCCGCCGAGTCCGGCACCACCTTTAAGCAGGCCAACACCATGGCCGAGGCCTTCGAGGGCGCCGACATCGTGATCCCCAAGAGCTGGGCTCCGTTTGCCGCCATGGAGAAGCGTACCAACCTGTACGCCGAGGGCGACGACGCCGGCATCGCAGCGCTCGAGAAGGAGCTGCTCGCCCAGAACGCCACCCATCAGGATTGGTGCTCCACGACCGAGCTCATGGAGAAGACTGCCAACGGCCAGGACACCATCTTTATGCACCCGCTGCCCGCCGACATCTCCGGTGTCTCCTGCGAGCACGGCGAGGTCAACGCCGACGTCTTCGACATGCACCGCGTGGGCATGTACAAGGAGGCCAGCTACAAGCCGTACGCCATCGCAGCCATGATGTTCCTGCAGAAGGTTGCCGATCCCGCCGCTACCCTCAAGGCTCTCGACGAGCGCAACACCGCCCGTTGGTTCCAGGCCTAAAGCTGGGCTGAGAAATGGCTAAGCGTATCGTTGTCGCCCTGGGCGGAAACGCCCTCGGCGCCAACCTTCCCGAGCAGATGGAGGCCGTCAAGACGACTTCCAAGGCTATCGTCGACCTGATCGAGGAGGGCAACGAGGTCGTCGTCGTGCATGGCAACGGTCCCCAGGTGGGCATGATCGCCAATGCGATGGCCGAGCTCACGCGTTCTAATCCTCAGAAGTACGTTCCCTGCCCCTTGTCCGTTTGCGGCGCCATGAGCCAGGGCTACATTGGCTATGACCTGCAAAATGCGCTGCGCGAGGAAATGCTCGACCGCAATATCGACAAGGGTGTCGCCACCGTGCTCACCCAGGTCGAGGTTGCGGCAGACGACCCGGCCTTTGCCGACCCGGTCAAGCCGATTGGTCCGTGGATGAGCGAGGCCGAGGCCAAGGAGCTGGAGGCCGACCGCGGCTACCAGTTCATCCACGACGAGAAGCAGGGCTTCCGTCGCGTGGTTGCCTCGCCCAAGCCCGTGAACATCGTCGAGCTCGACACCATCAAGTCGCTCGTCGAGTCCAACCACGTGGTGATCTCCTGCGGCGGTGGCGGTATTCCCGTCACCAAGGCCCAGGGCAACCACCTTAAGGGCGCTGCCGCCGTCATCGATAAGGACTTTGCGGCCGAGAAGCTCGCCGAGCAGCTCGACGCCGATGCCCTGATTATCCTGACGGCCGTGGAGAAGGTTGCCATTGGCTTTGGCACCGACCACGAGCAGTGGCTCGACACGCTGACCGCGGCTGACGTAAAGCGTCTGTCCGAGGCCAACGAGTTCGGTCGTGGCTCCATGCTGCCCAAGGTTCAGGCCGCCTCGACGTTTGCCGAGAGCAAGCCGGGCCGCACGGCGCTCATCACGCTGCTCGAGAAGGCGCGTGACGGTCTTGCCGGCAAGACCGGTACCACGTTTACCGGCGACGCTGAGTAGGCATATCTGCACCATTGAGGAGGGTGCCCTGCGTCGCGGGGTGCCCTCCTTTGTGCTATGGAGAGCCAAGGGTCGTTCGCTGGAAAACGAGTGCGTGCCTGTTCCGACGGAGTGTGAGCTTGGTATGGTGGGTATAGCAACTATGGTGTCCAAAGCAGCCAGGGGAGGTTTGCGGAGATGAAACTCGGTTGCGTCATTATGGCTTCGGGCGAGGGCAAGCGGTTTGGCTCTAACAAGATGCTCGCCGATATCTATGGCGAGCCGCTGATTGCCCGGACCATCGATTCGGTTCCCCGGGGCTTTGACGTTGTGGTCTCGACGCGTTGGCCCGAGGTCGCCCAGATTTGCGAGGACAAGCATTGCCCGTGCGTGCTGCACGATGGCGAGCTGCGCAGCGAAAGCGTCCGTGCGGGCCTTTCGTGGGGAGTCGAACGCAACTGGAAAGGTTGCCTCTTTTTGCCGGGCGACCAGCCGCTTGTGAGCGCGGATTCTTTTGATGCCATGGTTCACGCGTTTGACGAGCGTGGCCGCAAACATCCGGTGCGCTTGGCGTGCAGCGGTGAGCCTTCGAGTCCGGTGCTCTTTCCGGCGGAACTGTTCGATGCACTTATGTGTCTTGAGGGCAAGGACGGCGGCGGTTCGATTCTCAAAGGTCGCGTCGACGTCACGCTGGTCGAAGCGCGTGCCTACGAGCTGTGGGATGTCGATACCGCCAAGGGACAGCGACGCATAGCGGAGCATATCGCGGCCTGCTCGTATTTTGATCGCGTGGCCTACTGTATGAATCGATAAGGAGCAACATGATCATCATCAAAAACGGCGCGCTCGTGACGCCACAGGGGCTTCGCCGCGCCGATCTTGCCATGGAGGGCGATAAGATCGTGCGGATTGCCGCGGCGATTGAGCCGGGCGCCGACGATACCGTCGAGGACGCCGCGGGCTGCTGGGTGTTTCCCGGCTTTATCGACGGCCACACGCACATGCAGTGCTGGACCGGCATGGATTGGACAGCCGATAGCTTTGAAACCGGCACGCGTGCGGCTGCCTGCGGCGGTACGACGACCATCGTGGACTACGCGACGGCCGACCGCGGCGTGACCATGCCCGATGCCTTGGCCGAGTGGCATCGCCGTGCCGACGGAACCTGCACGGCCAACTACGCCTTTCATATGGCACTCGCCGAGTGGAATGAACGCAACCGCGCCGATCTTTCGGCTATGCGCGAGGCGGGCGTATCGTCGTTTAAGACCTACTTTGCCTACGATCATTTGCGCCTGGACGATGCCGAGACGCTCGAGGTGCTCGAGGAGCTCAAGCGTATTGGCGGCATACTGTGCGTGCATTGCGAGAACGGTACGCTGGTGAATGAGCTGCAGAAGCGCGTGTACGAGCAGGGGATTCATGGGCCCGAGGGGCATGCGCTCAGCCGCCCGGACGTGTGTGAGGCCGAAGCCGTGAGCCGCCTGCTGTATCTGGCGCACCTGGCCGGCGACGCCCCAGTCAACGTGGTGCACCTTTCGACCAAGTTGGGGCTCGAGGCCATTCGTGCGGCCAAGGCGCGCGGGCAGAAGAATATCTATGTCGAGACCTGCCCTCAGTATCTGATGCTCGACGACACCTGCTATCTGGAGCAGGGCGAGGACGGCTTTGCGGGCGCCAAGTACGTGATGAGCCCGCCGCTGCGCCATGCCGGTGACCGTGCAGCCCTGCGCGAGGCGCTTGTGGCCGGCGAGATCGATACGATTGCGACCGATCATTGCAGCTTTAACCTGCACGGGCAAAAGGACCGCGGGCGCGACGATTTTCGCGCGATTCCCAACGGCGGGCCCGGCGTGGAGCATCGTCCCGTCGCGATTGCCACGAGCTTTGAGGGACAGCTGGGTCCCGAGGATTTGTGCCGCCTGATGAGCGAGAACCCGGCGCGCGTGTTTGGCATGTATCCGCGCAAGGGCTGTCTTGCCGAGGGTGCCGATGCCGATGTGTGCGTGTGGGATCCCAAGGCGCGCTGGACGATCAGTGCCGCGACGCAGCATCAGGCTGTGGACTACACGCCGCTCGAGGGTTTTGAGGCACATGGCCGCGCCAAGGCTGTTTACGTCAACGGCGTGCTGGCAGCGCGCGACGGCGAGCCCACCGGAGCCCAACCTGGCCGCTACGTGCCCCGCTAACAGGAAGGATGTCGTGTCCCCTCCGCAGTTGCGGTGAAATACGGACTGTTTGCGGCCGTCATACGGCCAAACAGTCCGTATTTCACCGCAACTGACGAGATGGGGCCGGCTACTTGAGGCTGGTGGCGATGAGGGGGCGGCCGAGGGCTGCCTCGAAGCGATCTGCCATCGTGGGGTCGCTGAGCGTGTCGACTTGGTTGAGCATGATGCGGGCATTGTTGAGGTTCAGCATCCGCAGCTCGGCATTGAGCACCTGGGCGACGCGCTCTGGGGTGGCAGTGTCGGTGAGCTCGCAGCCGCAACGCTCGCAAAAGAGCTCGGGGCGGTGGGCAACCTCGGCGACGGGTTTGCCCAGTCCCGAGGCGCCGACGACCCAGACAACGTTTGCCGTGCCAGAGGGAATCACCGGCTCCCAGGCGGCGTGCGCCTTGAGCGGGAGCCGCTTGCTGCCGTCCGCCTCGGCCAGGACGTAGTCAAAGCGCTGCGCCAGCTGGTCGAGCGGCTCGGCAGGGGAGGAGAACTTGCCTGTCTGGGGGTCCAAGACACCTGTCTGGCAGATGCTTCCCCGCACAAGCCCCGCGCAGGCCTCGCAGGTGCAGCCTAGGGCGTGTGAGGCACCTGGCTTCCAGGGCGCGGCGTCCAGGCGACGGCTCGACCCGTCCCACGGCACGCCGGCGACGGGGAACATGCGCGTGGTGGTGCAGAGGAGCACGCGGCCGCCAGCGCGCATAAGCTCAAGGCCGAGCGTCTTTAGCAAGGTCGACTTGCCACCGCTGCCGATAATCGCGGTAATGCCCGGCTCGATCCCTGTCTCTTATACACATCTGACGCTGCCGACGACGG
>USHR01000059.1 GCA_900554495.1 uncultured Collinsella sp. | reverse complement strand
GTACGCGTCTGCCAATTCCGCCACGCCCGCGTGCAGGAATTAGAATAACGGAGCGCCACCACGAACGCAAGAACTATTTTTGAAAAAGTTTGCGAGCATTTTCCCAAGCGGCTTGCGCGATTGTTTCGGCATCCTCACCAGTGCGATCGACACGGTCGTTAACCAGCGCGTTTGCCGTAATGGAGATCATTGCGGGCTCGCATTCAAGACCGCGGATGGGCTCCGGAGCCATATACGGGCAATCCGTCTCGAACAAAATTCGATCGAGTGGGGTTGCCGCAAATGCCTCGCGCACGTCGTCGTTGCGCTTAAAGGTGGCCGCACCACCATAGGCGATATAGCAGCCCAGCTCCACAAAGCGCTCCATCGTGGCGCGGTCCTCGCCAAAGCAGTGCAGCACACAACCGGCCTGGGGCACGCCCACCTCACGAAGCACGTTGTAGGCGTCCACGTGCGAGGTGCGCTCCCCATCCGAGTCCTCGTGACGCAGGTGCAGCTCCACCGGCACGTTACGGCACACGGCAAGCTCGAGCTGGCGCGCCATGCAGTCAATCTGCACGTTATGGGGTGCCGGCGCGATATCGTCGTCATAGTCCATGTGATAGTCCAGGCCGATTTCGCCAATACCGGCGCATAAGGGGTCATCGAGTGCGGCAACGACCTGTGCGTGAACGTCGTCGGTATAGTCCGGCGCGCCATACGGATGCACGCCGGCAAGATACTTGATCTGCGGGATATCCTGCATCGGCAGAATTTCGCGCACGAGCCAGTCGCTATAGTCCGTCACGCTGCGTTTGTCAGCGATGGGGTCGAACATCGTCACCAACAGGTCGACACCCGCGGCTTTGGCGCGCACGAGCGTCTCGGGCACTTCTTTGCCCCAAAACGAAAGCAGATGCGCATGCGTGTCGGCAAGCGGTGCCAAGGGCACGGGGCAGGCGACCGTCTTCTTTTTCTTGGTAAACGTCACGCGTGCGGCATTAGGCATCATGGATTAGCTCCTGGGCCAGGCGGACAAAGTCGGCAACATCAAGCGTCTCGGCGCGCGTAGTGGGCGCGATACCGCAAGCCTCAAAGGCGGCATCGAGTACGTCCTTGGCAAAGCCGTTGGCGCTCATGGAGTTGCGAATGGTTTTGCGGCGCTGGGCAAACGCAGCGTCGATCACACGAGCCACGAACTCGCGATCGAGCCCCTCGGGCACCACGCCGTCAACACGGTCGATACGCACGACGGCCGAGTCCACGTGCGGCGCCGGCATAAAGCAACGCGGCGGCACCTCAAAGCGACCCGTCACCTGCGCATACAGGCCGAGCTTTGCCGTATAGCCGCCATAGGTCTTGTTGCCCGGCACTGCGGCAATGCGATCGGCAACCTCCTTTTGCACCATGACGACGGCACGCTTGAGCGCCGGCATCGTCTGGAAGAACTGCAGGATGATCGTCGCCGCCACGTTATAGGGCAGGTTCGCGACAAACACCGTCGGCTCACCGCCCGCAGCCTGCTCAATCTGCTCCGGGCCCACCCTGAGCGCGTCGCCCATGATAAAGCGGAAGTTGGCATAGTCGGCGGCATGGGCGTCGAGCACCGGCTCGAGCTCGGGGTCGGCCTCGATCGACGTGACGCACGCCGCCTCCTGCAGCAGCGCAAGCGTGAGCGTGCCAACGCCCGGACCAACCTCGAGCACGCGCTCATCGCCCGCAAGCTCGGCAAGCTCGCAAATGCGCTCGATCACATGGTTGTCGATCAGGAAGTTCTGGCCCAGGCGATGCTTGGTCGCAAGGCCAAACTCCTCCAGCAGCTCCCTTGTTGCCGTGGGGTTTGCCAAAGGCGAAGTTGTCATAGTTGCCTCCTTAGCATGATGGCGGCGTCTTGAAACGAAAGGGCATGGACCGTGGCGGCCATGCCCTTACATCTAAACAGCAAATTGCCGATATGGCGCGCGGCGTCTTAGCCCAGACGCGGGAACAGCGGCTCGCCCTTCTCGACGGGCTGACCACCGGCAAGCAGGCCCCAAGCGCAAATGCCCTTGAGGTCGTCGGTCGCGGCCTCGTCCTCGCAGGACAGGCGGCGCAGGGCCTCGGCAGAGGTCTGAGGCATGAGCGGCATCAGCAGGTGGGCGGCAATGCGGATGGCCTCGAGCAGGTTGTAGATCACAAACGCCAGCTCGTCAGCCTTGGCCTCGTCCTTGGCAAGTGCCCAAGGCTCAGAGTCCTCGATGTAGTGGTTGGCGGCATGGATGAGCTCCATGACCTCGTCCTTGGCTCCGCCGTAATCGAGCACGTCCATCTTGGCCATGTAGCGCTCGACCAGACCATCGGCGATCTTTGCCAGCGGGTTGTCGAACGCATCGAACGATGCGGGCTTGGCGGGCGCGCAACCATCAAAGTACTTGCCGCTCATGTTGAGCGAACGCGAGATAAGGTTGCCCCAGCTGTTGGCCAGGTCGGCGTTGTAGACCTGCTCCATGCGATCGAAGCTGATGGCACCGTCGGTGCCGGGGACGACGTCGGTCATGAAGTAGTAGCGATAGCCCTCGACGCCCAACATGTCGATAACGTCCTGCGGAGCGATGGCGTTGCCGCGGCTCTTGGACATCTTCTCGGCCTTGCCGGTCTCGGCATTGCGCACGGTCAGGAAGCCGTGGGCAAAGACGTGCTCGGGCAGGGCCTCGCCGATGGCCATGAGCATGGCGGGCCAAATGACGCAGTGGAAGCGGATGATGTCCTTGCCCACGATGTGGAACTGCGCGGGCCAGCGATAGGCCAGCTCGGCACGCGCCTCGTCGGTGTCGACACCGTAGCCGACGGCCGTCATATAGTTGAGCAGCGCATCGAACCACACGTAGGTCACGTGACCCTCGTCAAACGGGACCTGAATGCCCCAGTCAAAGCTCGTACGGCTCACGGAAAGGTCATTAAGGCCGCCCTCGACAAAGCTACGTACCTCGTTCATGCGGAACGCAGGCTCGACAAAGTCGGGGTGCTCGTCATAGAGCTTGAGCAGCTTGTCCTGGAAGGCGGAAAGCTTAAAGAAGTAGGACTCCTCCTGCACGCGCTCAAGCGGACGGTGGCAGTCGGGGCACAGGTGCTGGCCGACGCTGCCGTACTCCTCGTCGCCCTTCTGGACCTGCGTATCAGTGAAGTAGGTCTCGTCAGGCACGCAATACCAACCGTCGTAGCTGCCCTTATACAGGTAGCCGGACTCCTTCATGCGCTCCCACAGGTACTGCACGGCATGATGCTGGCGCGGCTCGGTGGTGCGGATGAAATCGTCGTTGGAAATCTCGAGCTTGCTCCAAAGCTCCTTGAAGTGCGGAGCCTGGCTGTCGGTCCACTCCTGCGGCGTCATGTTGTGCTTGGCTGCGGCCTCGGCGACCTTCTCGCCGTGCTCGTCCATGCCGGTCAGGAACTTGACGTTATAGCCGGCGGAGCGGCGATAGCGAGCCTGAACGTCGGCGATGATGGTGGAATAAGCCGTGCCCAGGTGCGGATCGGCGTTGACGTAGTAGATGGGCGTCGTGATAAAGAACGAAGGCTTGCTTTGATCCATGGGGTTTGTCCTCCAGAAAAACGTTGCATACAGGGGATGATTCTAGCGCAAGGGCTGGATATCCTCCATCTATTGCATATCGAGCACCATGGCATAGACATCGCGCTTGCGGCGCGAATACTTCTGAGACAGGCGCTTGGCCACCGCAGAGGCGGGCTCCCCCTCCTCGAGCGCGGCGCGGATATCCTCGCGCAGGGCCTCGTCGGGATCCGCTGCCGCGGCGCCAACCGGCACGATACCGGCCTCCTCATCCTCGCTCGGCGGCGCGATGACCAGCGCAATCTCGCCCTTTACCTCGCCGCGAGCACGCAGCTCCTCGGCAAGCTGAGCAGCGGGCCCGCGCAAGACCTCCTCGTGCAGCTTGGTGAGTTCGCGGCAGACGGCAACCTCACGCTGGGGAAAGACCTCCGCCACGGCCTCGAGCGTCGCCACGATGCGATGTGGAGACTCGTAGAAGATGAGCGCGCCGGGCACCACGGCAAGGCGCTGCAAACGGCGCACGCGGTCGCCGTGCTTTCGGCCCAAAAAGCCCTCGAAGAAAAAATGCTCGCAGGGAATGCCGGACGAAACGAGCGCCGTGACGCAAGCAGAGGGCCCGGGAATAACTTCGACGGGCACATCGGCCTCACGCGCCGCCTCGACCAGCGCCTGGCCGGGATCGGACACGCTCGGCATGCCGGCGTCCGAGGCAAAGGCGAGGGTCTCCCCCGCCAGCAGACGGTCGACCAGGCCGGCGGCGCGGCTGGCGATCACATTCTCGTCGCAACGGACAAGCGGCTTGGAAATGCCCAGGTGCATCAGCAGCTTTGACGTCACACGCGTGTCTTCGCAGCAAATGGCATCGGCAGCGGCAAAGGCCTCGCCAACGCGCGGAGACAGGTCGCCCAGGTTGCCGATGGGCGTGCCGACCACATAGAGTTTGCCCGTATGGGCGCTGTTTTGCGTCATATCAACCTATTCAATCATGCCGCGCTCGAGTGTACCGAGCGCCGCGCGGGCGTCCCATGCTGCAATGCGCTTCTCGGTCTTCCACGTTTGGAAGAACCAACCTGCAGCCGGCGCAAACGAAGCCAGCTGATTGGCGATAAATACGCGCTCGTAGGCATTGCGGCCCTCGGGCGTAACCGACGAGTTGGCAAAGATCGCCGCGCCCGACCATTCGCCCACCAGCACGGGGAACCCAGTCGAAATCGCTTCTTTAAGCTCGCGCTTGTTACGCGAAATCGCCGTCGTCAGCCCGCGGGGGCTCGTGATATCGAGCGCATGCTCGTCGCGGTAATGGTACAGGTGAAGGTCCATGTAGACGTTCTTGTACTTGGCGCCGCGCATAAAATGCTTCCACTCGCTGGGATGCCCCGAAGACGAAAAGACGACGATCTTATCCTCGGGCATATACGAACGGACGAGCTCGTAGGCATCGCGATAGAAATTGCGCAGGTAGTGAGCCGGAATGCCATCCGTCATGGCAAAGAGACTCTTGCGGACACTCATCTGCGGCGTATCCAGCAGCTCAATGCCCAGCAGGCTCTCGGCCTCGCCGTAACGCTCGGCCAAGCGCTCGAGCACGTCGAGTGCGACATGGCGGCCGTTAGTGGACGAATGCCACTCGGCAACAGCCTCCGGCGTGGCGGGCGAATCGTTGGAATCGCCCTGGCCACCGGGCACAGTCGCCAGGTCAAGCAGCACGCGAATGTTGTACTTGGCAGCCCACTCAATCGCGCGGTCGATGTAATCGACAACCGAGATGTAGGAGGCATCGGACTCCTGTGAGCCAAAGGCATACCAAGGCACCGGCAGGCGCACGGCGTTGAGGCCGATCTGCGCCATGCGACGGAAATCATCCTCGCTCACAAACGTCTCGTAATGACGGCGCATGCGCTCGTTATAGGCGGCGGTGCCCATGGCCTCCTGCAGCTCGGCCGCGTTGGATGCACCGGTCGCCGCGTACAGCGACGGGGTCACCCAAGGCTCGGGAATAAACCAGCCAGAGAGATTAACGCCGAGTATCCTCTCCATCACTGCCCCCTTCGGATCATGCAGGTCGAACCCGCATCGTATTGCGTAGGTTAAGTATCGTTTTGAGTATACCCGCGTGTGCGGACAGACGACCGAACGGTCTGTAAAGTGACGCGAAAGTGGGGAGGAATGTCTGGGAGCAGACGAGCTCGGAATGGTGCGACGAGGTGTGTACGCGCGCCGGAGGCAGGCACCGGAAAGCATGTCCCGTTCTATCGCTCAATAATGGGGCGCATTTTCCGCAGAACCCTACATAAAAGAAAAGGACCCCTTTGCAGAGGTCCTAGTCAATTCAAGGTGGCGGGGAAGGGAATCGAACCCCTGACACGAGGATTTTCAGTCCTCTGCTCTACCAACTGAGCTACCCAGCCATTTGAGGTGTGCCTTGTTTCAAGGCTTGATTAGTATAACCAAGGACGCGCTCCGGTCAACCGAGAATTTTAAAAAAGTTTTTGAGCATAGCCTCGGTTCTATAAATCGGCACGTCAGAAGCATCAACCGGCAGAGAGAAGTTTTCGCTCCACCTTCTCATGCCGGCACACGTTGGAGAACAGGGGGCGAAACAATAATTGAAGGGCGCTCGAGTGCTGCCCAGGCGCCGGGGCAGGAACACATACGCCAGGGACGTACGTTTTCGTAGCACGCGAGGATGTTGCCGCTACGGTCGATAAAGGCGATGTCGATGGGATAGGCCATAAAGCAGGTGTGAACCGAGGAGCAGCGCGGAAACGCCATGACAAGCGGCAGTCCGCTGGCGGCAATCGGCCGCCGTCCCAGCATGCCGCGCAGACGCACGGTAAACGACTCCGCCACCACAAACTCGGCCGGCGTCCAGCCCAACCTGTTGAGCGCCCGAGCGTAGGCGATATAGGACGAGACCGCGGTCACATGACCACCCCCGGACGCCATGGATCGACCGTCACCGCGCGTTCATGCGAGAGCACGGCCGGCGCCCCCAGGGAAACGCCGGCGATGCTCAGCGAACTCGGCCACGGCTCGTAGTGCATGGTGCAGGTATAGGTCCTAAACGTGCCAGAAAGGGAGAGCAGGCCACCATCCGATGACGCCGTGCCCTGCTCGCTCGAGACCTCGACCTGTAGGTCATATCCCTCCATGGCATCCTGAATCTGAGCTTGAACGGTCGCGGAAGCGTCAATGGAACTCTCGTCACCCTCCCCGCCCGGCGCCACAGCGTGCGCCAGCACGATGTCGGGCACCACGCGGTCGAAGCGCGCGGCCGCGCCGGCAAAGATCATGACGTTGTACGCGATGAGAGCCAGCACGAGCAGGACAGGCGTGACCACAGCCATCTCGACCGTCGCCTGGGCACGCTCCTCGCGCAAGCCCGCGCGAATGCCCATTACGATCCACCGCCAAAAGCCCCCACCAGCGTGGCAACATCGACAGTGAGCGGGATGGAGCCGCCGCCGGGCAGCGGGATCTCCGCAAGCGTAAACACCGCGCCACTGATGGTGCGCTCGACGTGATACTCCAATGCCTCGCAAAGTGCCTTGGGGTCAGTCACGCCCAAGGGAATTTTTCGCAGGGTATCTTGAGTTTTGGAGATGCCTGCGATATCGGACCCCGGACTTTTGATGACATTGGCGGTATCGGTCAGCACCGGTTTTCGCAGACGCAAATCGCACGGTTCGAGCCCCAGCGCCGCCACGGAGGACGAGACGGTGTCACCGAGCCAGGACGCGATGGAGCCCAGCGCGCCGCTACTCCCTCCCAAGCCACCGATCAGCTCTCCCATAAGCTCGTCGGCCGCACCCTGGATGTCTCCGTACCCCACAAGTAGGCGGCCCCAAACATCCATAACGCCATCGAGCACGCCGGCAACGCCGCCCGAACGCTCCTCCAGTGTCGAGAAAAACCGCGAGAGAACGTTATTTTGTGCCGTCGCATCATCAGGTGCGAGCACTGCAGCAGAAATTGCACCACGATCGCCAAGCTCAACTGCCGTGTTAAACGAAGAGTTGAGCTCATCGGGGCTCGAGATGTCCCCCGAGACCGCAAAGGCGACCACGCCGTTGCGACCGGGCGGGGCGATGCGCGGGCGCTCACCGGAAAGTTCTTTGATGGCGGTATCGAACGCATTGCCCGCACGGTCTGCTTCGCCCTCAGTTTGACGCTCGAGCTCAAGCTCCTTGTTGCGACAGTCGACGTAGTCCTCCAGAGCGTCTTTAAACTTGTCAAAGTGATACTCGAAGCCGTTTTCGATGGAGGTTGAAGGCGCCGCAACAGCACCAAGCGACGAAACGCCAAAATGGCATTTGCTGCATTTGTCCTGTCCATCGTAATCGGCAACCGAAGCAAATCCGCTCGGCGTCCCTTTCTTATAGTTAGGGCAGGTCGTCCCGTAATGCAGATACGCCTTGCCATCGTTCACGCTCGTCGGCCACACCGCATCGGTATAGAGTTCCGTCGCCCGGACCTCATCAGAATTGCGCGGCAACAGTGGAATATAGGAGGAAACCCTGTCTCCGCTCTCGGTTATATATGCCCGATCGACCTCCGCGCACGCAAAGGTATAAAACGCCTTACGCGCCGCAGACTCTGCCTTCATCTCGACGCTCGAGCCTTGGGGCTTCTCGTTTGCCAGACGCCGATGGTAGTAGTCCTTCGCACGATCAAGGGCAACTTGAGGCTCCCACGTAACGCTCGAAGCGTAATGCGGATTTTGAACACCGGAGAGATTCGTTAGGCTTTTTGCGCGCTCCCACATACACGAACAGCTGCCGACCGAACCTTTATCCGATCCACCGCAATCCGCTAGCCAGGCGCGCTCTTTGGCCTTCGCCGTCTCCTCCGATGCTTTTTGCAGCTCCTCGGCCGCACGCTCCAGATCTTCCGATGCATCTTTAATGGCATCGGTCGAGATTTCGGATCCTTCGAGCGCAACAAAATCCGACTCGGATGTCCTGGGCACGGCAAGCGCCGTACCGGTATAGGTCACGCCGTCGGTATCCTGCGCCGATACTGCCTGCATGGCGCGCGCGGCAACCAGGTACGGCAAGGCGGTCTCGATCTTTTGCAGGCCCTTTGCCGCGCTTTTGGCAAACTTGTTACGCGTTTTAATGATCTGGGTTCCCGTATCGATGATATCGCTGCCGACAACCTCGGCACCCGGAATGAGAATGGCAACCAAGCCGGTGCCAATCGTGGCAAACCCCGCCAGGCCCAAACTCAAAATGCTCGCATCCACCACCGTGGCGGCCGTGTGATAGGACGACACCACGTTGGCACCCGCCAGCGCACCGCTATCGGCCGCCACCTGGGTGTCTCCGGCGCGTGACATGCTCCATATCGCCGCGGTCGACGAAAACAGCAGCGTAAGCACCACCAGAATGACAACCGCAGAGGAGAGCGTGGTATAGGCGCCGTCTTCGATAAACAAGTCGATACCGGCACGGCCCATAAAGCCGCCCCGCTTGCGGCGAGCGCCTGGTCGACGGCGAGCCGCAAACCCTTGCGTCGCCCGCAACAGGCAGCGCCTAATCCCATGCAGCAATCCACGAATCATAATCTCCCTCCAGCCATTCGGGACGCGATCGATACGAGACGTCGACCTTGAGCTCGACATAGCCGCCCTCACCCGCACTGCCCATGGCCTGCACAAATGCACCGATCACGGGCAGCGGCTTAACCTCGCCGGCAACAGACACGGACGAAACGCCACCGGCACCGGCCCGCCCCAACTCGATATCCCACGACAGCGGCCCGCCGGCATAAAAAATCGAGACGTTGGGCACCGCGGCAAGTCTGCGGCGAGTGAACTCCTTAAGGTCATCGTCGTCCTCCACCGTCGTCGTGGTCATAAGCCGCGCGGTCTCGGCGGCGGCAGACTCCATGACCGCACGCGTATAGAGCTG
>USHR01000058.1 GCA_900554495.1 uncultured Collinsella sp. | reverse complement strand
CACGGTGCGCCTGGAAGTCGCCCTCTTTATTTTGGTCTTCGCCATCAGCGGCTTTGTCGTCGGTTTTCTGGTCGCCCGTGCGCTGCATCTGCCGTATAGCGAGACGACTACCATGTGCTTTACCTGCGGCATGCGTAACATCTCTTCGGGTGCCGTCATCGCCACGCAGTACTTTCCGGGCGAAGTCGTGTTCCCCGTCATGTGTGGCACGCTGTTTCAGCAGGTGCTGGCCTCGATTATCGGGCATCTCTTTGAGCGCCTAACCGGCGAGGAGCGCGCCAAACAGCGCAAGCGCGTCGAGGCCGGCCGCGACGCGATGACACGCTAGGCAGCACGCTTTTCGCAGGCGCTCGCCTTGCTACGCGAGCGTTTCCAGATGCGCATGCAGACGCTCAGCATCGATATCGAGCGTCGTCTCGGCATTGACCTGGGCCAGACGATAGCCCACAAAGTAGGGCGATACCACCCAACGTGGCAGCGCCTTGGCAATGGTCCGACCGCCCATGTGGTAGAAGAACAAGTTGTACGACTCCGCGCGACCGCCGTGGTGTTCGTGCAGGATATAGCGCAGGGCCACCTGAATCGCATCGGCAAACAGGTCCACCTCGGCTTGGTCGCGGGCGTCGTCGCTGGCGGCGATTCCCTGTGGAGCCGAGACGTTGACCTCAAAGAATCCCATGATCGGCTCGGTTGAGATGTTGACCGCGACCCTCCCCCGCCGCCAAACATCGATGCCTTCAAAATTTGCCGAGGTCAGCGCCGCATAGCCGTCCTCCTGTTCCAAGCCCACAATCTGCATGTGTGGATGGACGAGGCTGCCGCCCGAAAGCGGGCCTTTGTTCTTGTACATGAGCACACTGCGGTACTGTTGGGAATCGATCATCTGCTGCCAACAGCCCAGGGCAAACCTCATCACATGATGCAGCTCATCCGGTTCATAGGTCACCAGGTCGGCGTCGTGATTGGCCGACTCGATCAATACGGTCTGACGGGTGGCCCGCAAGGTCTTGAACTTATTCTCGAGCCAGATACAGTCACCATCGCGCCGGATGATGTTGGCGAGCCCCTCCGTGTCGCAAAAGGGGCACGCGGTACCGGGGCGGCGGTTGTCGTCGGGCTTGCCGCTCGCCCGCTGAACGTCAAATACGAGCGCCACGGGTTATACCTCCAGTGGCACGATCTTGGTGCCATGGAGCTCGGAGACGCCTAGCGCCGCCGCGACCGCGTCGCGATTTGCCGTAGTGATGCCGCCGCCGGGAAGGATGGTCAAACGATCGCCCGCATACTCGATTAAACGAGCCAGGTTTTCGAAGTTGTCCTCGATCGACGTACCGGCCGCGCCGCCATGCGTGAGGATGCGCGTAACACCGCAGTCGGCAAGTGTATCAATCGCATCGAGCTGAGCCTCGGGCGAGAGCTGGTCAAATGCCATGTGGAAGGTGATGTCAAGGGACTCGCGCTTGCACTCCTCGGTCGCGCAGCCCGTAGCCATAACGAGGGCGCCGAGGGTGAGCTCGTCGAGCGCCCAGCCGCCGGCACAGGGCTTGCAGCAGCCAAAGACCAGGCCGTCAACGCCGGCGCTCACAGCAAGGCCCAGGTCCATCTCCATCATGCGCAGCTCGTCCTGGTTGTAATGAAAGTCGCCACCACGCGGACGAATCATGCACATCACTCGCGCGTCATGCTCGTGAGCGTAGCTGACTGTAGCGCTAATAACGCCGGCGGAAGGCGTGGTGCCACCGACGGCGAGGTTGTCACACAGCTCAATGCGCCCCGCACCGGCCTCGATGGCCGTCGGCACTCGCTCAAAGTTCTCGGCACAAAACTCGTACAGCATAGATAGGCCCCCAAAGACAGCAGATGTTTTCCGACGGGCATTGTCACACATCCCCATGAAGTTGCGGTGGAATAAGGACTGTTTTGGCCTCTGGAGCCCGTATTCAGTCCCTATTTCACCGCAACTCAAATGATCCCTCGGGGACGGAGGAAAACGGATTATTACGGCTGGCCGAAAAATGTTGCCAACGCCGGATGTTGCGCAACATGATTCACGAATCTTAGGCAACCATGGCAGTATCGACATTCGTATCCAGAGGAAAGGATTGCCATGTTTAAGAGCATCCAAAAGGGCGGAAGGATCGCAGCGGTCGCCATAGGCCTCCTCGCGGCACTGTCCCCGCTCGCAGCCCCTCCCGCAGCATTAGCCGGCGGCAGCGTACCGACGCCCGAGCTTGAGAAGTCGTATAGCTTTAAGGTCAGCAGCGAATACTCGTATACAGTCACGAGCGGCAATGCAAAGTTCGGCTATCTGTACGATTACGATGATGATTACAACTTAATAAGCGTATCTCTCATCAATTTTAAAGACGGCAGCACAAGCCCCGTTGCCATCCCAGATAAAAGCCTTGATTCCGCATACCGCACGCACAGCGATCAGCTCTACTGGGTAGACGGCAACAATTTGGTCGTATTCTCTCCAGACAACCAGGCCCAAACAGTGCACCCCATCGCTTCGGCCAAATATGCCTACAGCGAAGTAGCCGTCTCCGATGACGGTAAAAGAGCAGCCGTGGAACACTATGACTATGAATACGAGCCCAAAAAGGTCGAAATCTATGATCTAAAATCCGACAAACTGATCCAGACATATCAATCAAATAAAGATGACTCTTCGTACTACTACTCAAAAGATATGAGCCGCCTATATGCCCTTCAGGACAATACCAAAGACGGCGTTGTCGCGCTTAGGGTTTTCAATTGCGACACGGGGTCAACCGAATTAAAGACTGCCAGTGTGAAGACAGACGATAGATCTTCAGAGATTGACTATGTTAGGTCCAGCTTGAATTCGGATGGTATTTATCTTCAGAGCGAAACCGCATTAATAAAAGCTGACCGTGACGGAAACATGAGAGTTCTTCTCAACGACGACGACCACGCACCCGATTGGCTTTATTCATACCCGTCGACAGAGTTTTATGCCCTCTATACAAAGAAGGGATCAAACGATCTTTTTGAAGAGGATGATGGCTATTACGATTTAAAGGAAGAGGATGCGAATCTTAGTATTTATGACCTGAAAAGCGACAAGATCATCAGCTCAATTGCATATCCCTTTGGTGATGGATATCTCAGCGATGTATCGCATGACGGCAGCATCCTGCTCGGGATAAGCTCAGACGATGATAAGTCCTCAGCATGCTTAGTCGATGCTCAAACCGGGACCAAGAGGGAGCTTGATTCTCGTTCGTTCGGTTTGGGGTTTATGGACGGCGACCGCAAGATTCTGGCACAAGATTACGACAAAGACGACCTCACCACACTTCATGTGAACATCTATGAGTCGAACATTCCCCATTCGGTACCCGAGGATGTGCTGTACTTTATCCAGACTCACCTGCCGTTTGTTATTGGCGGTGGAGTGGCAATTATTTTGGTTATCGGTGGCGTGATTGCTGTCTTTTGCATCCGCAAGAAGCGTGCGAAGGCCGCGAACAGTGCGGTAACTGCAGCGCCCAAACCTCAACGCAAGCAGCGCCGTCGCCAGAAGCGCGCCCAGCAGAACGCCGTGGTGCCCACAGCGCCGACCATGCAAGCAGCTCCGGCCGAGCCCGCCCGCTTCTGCCGTCACTGCGGAACCCCGCTCGTGCCCGAAGCCCAATTCTGCCCCACATGCGGACAAAAGGTAGACTAGCGAACAAAAACCTAATAGACCCCAACCACCAAGGCCCCGTTCCGAAACACTCCAGAACGGGGCCTTGGCATGGTGCGGGGGCGCTAATTTGGGAAGGTCATCGTCGCACGCCCCAATGAAGCTGCGGTGGAATAGGGACTGTTTTGGCCTCTGGAGCCTTCATTTAGTCCCTATTTCACCGCAACTTAAAAAGGGGCGCTGGCCGGAATAGTCAGCGCCCCTTTGTTGAATGGATTAACCACCAAGATAAGCTTTGCGGACGTTATCGTCGTGCAGGAGCTCTTGGCCCGTGCCGGTCATGGTGATCTTGCCGGTCTCGAGCACGTAGCCGCGCGTGGCGATCGAGAGCGCCATCTGCGCGTTCTGCTCGACCAGAAGCACCGTGGTGCCGGCCTTGTGCAGGTCCTCAACAATTTGGAAGATCTGCTCAATCAGAATCGGCGCCAGACCCATGGAGGGCTCGTCGAGCATGAGCAGCTTGGGGTTACTCATAAGGGCGCGCCCCATAACGAGCATCTGCTGCTCGCCGCCCGAAAGGGTGCCGGCGACCTGGCGACGGCGCTCCTTCAGGCGCGGGAACTGCTCGTAGACGCGCTCGAGGCCCGGAGCCACCGTGGACTTGGGCTGTGTATAGGCGCCCATCTCCAGGTTCTCCTCGACCGTCATCTGCAAGAAGGCGCGACGGCCCTCGGGGACCTGAGCCAGGCCCTTGCCCACCAGTTTATCGGCAGGCGTATGGGTAATGTCCTCGCCCATAAACTTGATGGAACCGGTCTTGGAACGCAGCAGGCCCGAAACGGTTTTAAGCGTCGTGGACTTGCCGGCACCGTTCGCACCGATCAAGGCCACGATCTCGCCCTCGTTGACGTTAAAGGAGATGTCTTTGATGGCGTGGATGGCGCCGTACCAGACGTTGATGTTGTAGACGGAAAGCATCGGCTCTGCCATTTAGTTCTCCCCCTTATCCTGCTTGCCCAGATATGCCTCAATAACAGCGTCGTTGTTCTGGATCTCCTCGGCCGTGCCCTTGGCGATGACCTTACCAAAGTTGAGCACGCAAATGCCCTCGCAGATGTTCATAACGAGCGACATATCATGCTCGATAAGCATGATGGCGATGCCGAAGGTGTCGCGAATCTTGACGATGTTCTCCATGAGCTCCGCGGTCTCGGACGGGTTCATGCCGGCAGCAGGCTCGTCGAGCAGCAGCAGCTTGGGGTTGGTGGCAAGCGCACGGACGATCTCCAGACGACGCTGAGCGCCGTAAGGCAGCGATCCGGCCTGCTCGTTTGCCAGATGCTCCATATCAAAGATGGACAGCAGCTCCATGGCGCGCTCGTGGGCGGCCTTCTCGTGTTTCCAATACGTCGGCAGGCGCAGCACGCCCTCAAAGCCGGAGTAACGCTCCTGGTTATGCAGGCCGACCTTAACGTTATCCTCCACCGTCATGGTATTAAACAGGCGAATGTTCTGGAAGGTACGGGCAATACCCATGCGGTTGACCTGGTAGACCGACTTGCCCGAGGTATCCTCGCCGTCGAGCAGGATGGTGCCGTGCGTGGGCTGATACACCTTGGTGAGCAGGTTGAAAACCGTGGTCTTACCGGCACCGTTGGGGCCGATCAGACCGGCGATCTCGGTCTTGCCGATAGTCAGGCTAAAGTCGTCGACTGCCTTAAGGCCACCGAACTCAATGCCCAGGTGGATGCACTCGAGTGCAGGGCGCTCGCCCAGGTCACGATCGGGAACGATGGCGCCAGAAGGATACGGGACCATCTTGCCCTTCTTGAACTCAAACTTACTGGGCATCGGCTGCCACCTCCTTCTTGGAAGCAAAGCGGTCCTTGACGCGACCGAAGAACGCCTTGAGCTGCGGGTTGTTGGTAAAGATCATGACCAGGATCAACACGATGGCGTAGATGAGCATGCGGTAGTCCGAGAACTGACGGAGCAGCTCGGGAAGCACCGTGAGCAACGCCGCCGCGATGACGGAGCCGCGCATATTGCCCAGACCGCCCAGGACCACGAACACCAGGATGAGAATGGACGTGTTGAAGTCGAACTTGGTGGCGGAGAGCTGCGAGAAGTTACCGCCGAAGAGGGCTCCGGCAGCACCGGCGAGGGCAGCGGAAACCACGAAGGCGATCATGCGGTACTCGGTGACGGAGATGCCTACGGACTCGGCTGCAATCTTGTTATCGCGCACGGCCATAATGGCACGGCCGGTACGGCTGCGAACCAGGTTGAGCACGATCACGAGTGCGACCATGACCAGGATGGCACCGGCGAGGAAGGTCGAGTACGTCGACACGCCCGAGGCGCCCTGGGCTCCCTTGATGATGGCGGTGCCGTCCTCGAGCAGGTGCAGGTCGTCGATCGTAGAGTTGCCCGTGATGTTAAAGATCACGTGCAGGCCGCGCGAGTCGACACCCACGATAAGGCAAGTGACGATCTCTTTGATGATCTCGCCAAAAGCCAGGGTCACGATAGCCAGATAGTCGCCGCTCAGGCGCAGGACCGGGATACCAATCAAGAAGCCCAGGATAGCAGCAGCGATGGCGCCGACCACGATGCTGATGATCAGACGCACCGGATCGGAGGGAACGGCGCTCTCGAGGGCGACCGCGGTGACGATGCCCGTGTAGGCGCCGACGCTCATAAAGCCCGCGTGGCCCAGCGACAGGTCGCCCGCGATGCCGACGACGAGGTTAAGGGAGATGGCCATGACGATATAGGCCGTGATGGGAACCAGCTGACCGGCGATCATGCGCGGAATCATGTGGTTAGACTGCATAAAGAACACGATGGCGAACGCCACAAGGCACATGGCGTACGTAACAAAGTCGTGACGCGTCTGCTTGTCTTTAAGAAACTTCATAACGCTCACCTACACCTTCTCGGGGACGTACTTGCCCAAGAGGCCGGCAGGCTTGACGAGCAGGACGATGATCAAAACACCAAAGACGATGGAGTTGGCAAGGCTCGTGGAAATGTAGGCCTGCGCCATCGCCTCGATGATGCCGATGAGAATGCCGCCGACAAAGGCGCCGGGGATGGAGCCGATGCCACCGAAGACGGCGGCGTCGAAGGCCTTGATGCCAGGCATGGCACCCGTCGTGGGCTGCAGCACCGGCGAGTAAGAGCACAGCAGCACGCCGGCGATGGCGGCAAGGGCAGAGCCGATGGCAAACGTCATCGAGATGGTGCGGTTAACGTTGATGCCCATGAGCTGAGCGGCGGCCTTGTCCTCGGACACGGCGCGCATGGCTTTGCCCATCTTGGTCTTACCTGTAAAGAACATCAGGCCGGCCATGATAACCAGGCAGGCGACGATGGTGACGAGTGAGACGGCGCTTACGTTGAACTTGGCCAAGAACTCCGGCACCTGGAAGGTGACGAGCGAAGTGAAGTTCTTGGGCGTGGCGCCCCACAGAAGCTGCGCGGCGTTCTGCAGGAAGTAAGACACGCCGATGGCCGTGATCAGAACGGCCAGCGGGCCTGCTTGGCGCAGCGGCTTATAGGCCAGACCCTCGATGAGAACACCAAGAACCGTGCAGGCCACACAAGAGAGAACTACAGATGCCCAGCCCGGGAGGCCGAGATACGACGTGGCACAGAACGAGACATAGGCACCGACCATGATGACGTCGCCGTGAGCGAAGTTGAGCATCTTGGCGATACCGTAGACCATGGTGTAGCCCAACGCGATGATGGCGTAGACGCTGCCCATGGACAGGCCGTTGACCAGGTATTGGATAAAGACCGTCATGTTCCACATCCCCCTTTCGAATAGGTTTCCAGTTGATGTATGAAACAGGGACGTTACATCGTCCCTAGATACCAAGCAAGCAGGGAAGGCCAAAACCTCCCCTGCTTGGGATCAAAACCGCTCTATGTAAGGCGGCCAATTAGGCCTGTACGTACTTGCCGTCGGTGATGACGTACGCCGTGGGCTCCTTCTGGACCTGGCCCTTATCGTTCCAGGTGAGCTTGCCGGTCAGACCGTCAACGGTAATCTTGAGCATAGCCTTGGACAGCTTCTCGGCGGCCTCGGTCGGGTCGGCGTCGACACCAAGACCGGCCTCCTTGACGGCCTCGGCCACCGCGTGCACGCCGTCGTAGGCGTCGGCGGCAAACTGGTCGGGGGTATCGCCGTACTTATCCTTGTAAGCGTTAACGAAGTCGGCGTTCTTCTCGTCGTCGGCGGAGAACGGGGTCATGAGCAGCAGACCCTCGGCAAGAGAGGTATCGAAGCCCTCAACGCCCAGGATGCCGTCCATGCCGTCGCAGCCCATCATCTTGACGTCGTAGCCCATGTCCTTGGCGTTCTTGAGCAGGACGGACGCCGGCGTGTAGTAGATCGGCGCAAAGATCATGGTGGCACCGGCCTGCTTGGCCTTGGTCAGCTGGTTGGTAAAGCTCGTGGCGGAGTCGTCCTTAAAGGTTTCCTCGTCGACAATCTCGAGCTTGGACTCAGCGGCCTGGGCCTTAAAGGAATCTGCGATGCCCGAAGAATAGGCGTCGCCGGAGTTGTAGAACAGCACGAACTTCTCGTCCGCATACTTCTGCGCCAGGAACTTGGCAGCGTTGACACCCTGGTTGGGGTCGGTGAAGCAAACCTGGAAGACGCAATCCTTGCCGTCGGTGACGTCCTCGGAGGACGCGGACGGGGTGATCATGAACGTCTTGGGGTCGTTACCGCACTCTGCGGCAACGGCAACCGACGCACCCGTGGTGGTCGGGCCGACGAGGGCCTGCATGCCCCAGTCGAGCAGGGTGTTGAAGGCGTTGACGGCCTTCTCGCCATCGGCCTGGTCGTCCTCGGCCTTGCTGGCAAGCGGCAGCTCCTTGGTCGAGAAATCCTTGCAGCCAAGCTCGACACCCTGGGTAACGGACTTGCCGTAGGACGCGTTGGCGCCGGTCAGCGGGCCGATGGTGCCGATCTTAAACGAAGCGTCGCCCGACGCGGAACCGCTGTCGCCGCCGTTGGAGGAGCAGCCAGCTAGAATGGACATCGCCCCCAGACCTGCTGCGCTCGCGATAACGCTCCTGCGATTCATAACAGGGTTCAATGACTTACCGGTGAGGCTCGACATGCGGCTCTCCTCTCAAATCTCGTCGGGTTTCGGTTACCCGACAGGCCATCCTTCGCCGTGTTCGGCGTTCGCAAAATAGTAGACGCTTTAGTTGAGAAAAGTGGCGATTATTTCAACTTTTCTTTTGTTTTGTCCATTTATCCAGAATTATGCGTATTTCTGTCGGTATATGCGGTTTAGCCACTTTATTGTGTGAAAGTATTGTTTCCGTTCTGTTACAAGCGTCCCTGCCCTGATTAAAACAGCCTCACCAGTCGCGTTTTGTGCACACCTAGGCGGCGATGTACTTGCCGTCCTGGATGACATAAGCCGTAGCGGGCTTTTCGACCTGGCCCTTGTCGTTCCACGTCAGCTCGCCGGTCAGGCCGTCGATCTTGATCTTGCGCATGGCCTTGGCAAGGTCGCCGGCAATGTCGGCGCCGTCGGCCGTAATGTCGATGTCTGCCTTGTCGATGGCCTCGGCGATGGCGTGGACGCAATCGTAGGCGTCGGCGGCAAACTGGTTAGGCGTCTCGTCGTAGACGTCCTTATATGCCTTGACGAAGTCGGCATTCTTCTCGTCGTCGGCAGAGAACGGGGTCATAAGCAGCACGCCCTCGGCAAGAGAGGTATCGAAGCCTTCCACAGAGAGCAGGCCGTCCATGCCGTCGGTACCCATGAGGGTCATGTCGTAGCCCATGTCCTTGGCGTTCTTGAGCAAAACGGACGCCGGCGTGTAGTAGATCGGCGCAAAGATGAGCGTGGCGCCGGCCTCCTTGGCCTTGGTCAGCTGGTTGGTAAAGCT
>USHR01000057.1 GCA_900554495.1 uncultured Collinsella sp. | reverse complement strand
AACGAAAGGGCGCTGACCTTCTGGTCGCGCCCTTGAAGTTGAACGTCAGATTGTCTCAAATGCGACCCGCGCAGCGTCGAGCCGTTACGGCGTTTGGTAAAACGCCGTAACTAAAAACGGTTACCGCGGAAGCCGCCGCCGTTGCGGCCGCCACGGTCGCCACCACGACCGCCGCGGTCGTTACCACGGTTGCCGCCAAAGCCGCCACGGTTGCCACCGCGATCGCCATAGCCACCACGGTTGCCGCCAAAGCCGCCGCGACCGCCACGGTCGCCGCCGCGGTCACCAAAGCCGCCACGGCCGCCACGATCGCCACCGCGACCGCCACGGTCGCCGCCACGGCCACCGCGATCGTCACGACCGCCGCGAGGACCGCGGTCCTCGTCCAGGCCCATGGCGACGAGCGGAGCGATAACCTTATCGAGAGCGGCCATCAGCTCGGTGGCCTCCTCGTAAGAAAGCTCGGGCAGGAGCTTCTCCTTCTTGTTGGCAAGCTCGACCAGGCCCTCAGCGGCATCCTCGGCAGCGAAGACAACGATCTTGCGCATATCGCCCTCGGCGTCGTCGATGCGGCCGACCAGATCGGCAGCCTCGGCCTCGGCCATCAGGCCATCGAGCTCACGAAGGCGCATGCCCAGCAGGTCGGACATTTCCTTCTGCTCCATCTTGGGCTTGAGGTCAAGAAGCTTGATGGCGCGCTCGATGTTCGCCATGCGCTCGGCCTTGGCCTCCTCCTCCTTGGAAATAGCAAAGCGACGGCTACGCAGCAGGCGGGCGGCCTTCTGCATCTTGTCCATCAGCTCTTCATCATCGTAATCAACGGCGGCCTCGACAACCTCGGCCTCCTCCTCGGCGGAAACCTCGTCAGCAGCCTCAACCTCGGCAGCTTCGGTCTCCACGGTCTCGACTGCCTCAACCTCGGCAGCCATGGTCTCGTTCTCGGTCTCGTTCATGATCTCTTCGTTCTCGGACATGAGACTCCTTCTTGGCCCTCTCGGGCATCATCGCCCCATTCGCGGGGCCCGTCGCGCACTCTTTGCGCTTTAAACATTCATGCCTCTCGGCAAAACGTCCATTAGTTTATGGTGTCGCCATCCAATCTAGCTGCAGAATCTATGTGCACACATTAATGCGACATGTGCGACTCGCGACGAGCGTACACCAGCGACGTCGCGAACCCGACCACGGCAATCACAGCCGCCACACGCACGGCAGTTGCAAATCCAATCGCCTGGGCAACGTCGGTCGCAGCGCCAGCCGCGCCGGCAGTCGACGCAGAACTCGAGAGCAGGCCGATAAACAGCGACGGGCCAAACGATGCGGCAATCATATTCCACGTGTTAAGCAATGCCGTTCCGTGAGGATGTTCAGCGGCAGGCAGCGTCTCCAAGCCGGCCGTTTGCGAGGGGCTCAGCACCAAACCGACTCCGGCATACACCACAACGGTCAGCGCCACGACGACGCCGATGTTCATGCTTGCCGCCGTCATCGAGATGGCAGTCTGCCCCACGGCAATCAGGGCAAAGCCGACCGGCAGCAGCGGCCATGCGCCACGGGCGTCCATCACGCGTCCGCCCACAATCGAGGTCACGGCGTTGCAGGCAATCGCCGGCAAAATGAGCAAGCCCGCAACAAGTGCGGTCATGCCGTATGCGCCCTCAAAATAGAGCGGCAACAAAACGCTCATCGAGAACGTCGTCATCATCGACACCACCACAAGCAGACACGCAGGCCAAAAACGAACGCTCGCCATGGGACGCACGTTAAGCACCGGATGCTCGAGCTTGAGCTGGCGGGCCGCAAACAGGCCGAGCAGCACAATGGCGGCGAAAAGCGTCACGATACCGGCAATCAGATTGGTCGAGAACTCGCCTACGGAATACACAAATGCCGTAATACCGGCGGCGAGCAAAACAACCGACAGAATATCAAGCGTGGCGTTCGAACGCTCTCCGACATTCTGAACAAGCTTTACGCCCGCCGCAGCGACCACAATGCCGCCCACCAGCGGCACTACGAACACCGCCCTCCAGCCAAACAACGTGCACATAAGACCGCTGATCACGGGTCCAAACGCCGGCCCCAGCGTAATGCAGGCTCCGCCCAGGCTCAGATAGAGACCGAGCTTCTCGCGCGGAGCGCAAGACAGCACCACGTTCATCATGAGCGGGAACAAGATGCCCGATCCCGCAGCCTGCAAAATACGGCTTGGCAGCAAAACGCTAAATGACGGAGCGAACAGGCACAGGACTTCGCCGGCGACCATGCATCCGCATGCGAAAAACAGCAGCTTGCGCGTCGAGAAACGGCCGGACAGGAAGGCCATGATGGCCGTAAAGATCGACGTCACGATCATGTAGCCCGAAACGAGCCACTGCGCCGTGGTGGCACTCACCGAAAAGGCCGCCATAATGTCGTGCAACGCCACGTTAATGATGTTCTCGTTAAACGCGGCAACAAAGGCTGCAATATACATTACGACGAGAATCGCCGCAGTGGCCGATGGCGCTACTTGAACTTGTTGCTGAGATTTGCTCCCCATGCATTTCCTTCCTCTTGGAACGACAGTCGCATCGCCCCAGAGGAACAGTCCAGGGCGAAAAATGAGCCCTAGACTTACGCCAGACGCCGTACTCGACGAGTCTGACAACATGGTCCAACGTCGAAAGATTGTAACGCGGACGCACAGCTTTCCTTCCGCGCTATTATTAAAAGTCCACGAAAGCATAAGACATGAGGAGCCCGCCATGATTAAGCCCATCATGAAATCCGAGTTCTTTTTGCGTCTGCCTTCCGAAGACGCGGGACCCGACGATGCCGCGACCGGGCAGGATCTCCTGGATACGCTCCACGAGCATGAGCGCGAGTGCGTGGGCCTCGCCGCCAACATGATCGGCGTGCGCAAACGCATCATCTGCGTAAAGGACGGCAACAGGACACTCCTGATGTACAACCCTCAAATTCTTGAGCAGGTCAATGCCTATCAGACGAGCGAAGGATGTCTCTCGCTGATCGGCGAGCGTCCCTGTACCCGCTATCGCCGCATTAAGGTTGAGTATTTGGACGAGAACTTCGTCCACCGCATCAAAAACTTCTCGGGCTACACCGCCGAGATCATCCAGCACGAAATCGACCACTGCAATGGCGTCGTGGTTTAGGCCACCTGCCAAAATGAGGGTACCGGAGGCCTCCCTATGGATATCAGCCGCTTTGGCGAATTCGCCATCTTAGCGCAGTCACGCACGTTTCTTGATGCGGCGGAACTGCTTTTCATGTCGCAATCAACCCTCTCCAAGCACATCATGGCAATGGAGCACGAACTCGGCTGCAAGCTCATCGATCGAAGCCAGCGCCACGTAACACTCACCGCGCAAGGTGAAGCGCTCCTCCCCTATGCGCAAAAAATTGCGACGCTTCAGCACCGCTATCTTGCCGCCATTCAAATAGGCGCAGGTGAGCCGCTCGAGCACCTCACCGTCGGTTCTATCCCCATTATGGCCCCTTATGGGATCACGGACGCCGTCATCGATTTTCAGCAGGCGAACCCCTCATATTCTGTCGAGCTCATCGAGGGCGAGGGCGACACACTCAAGCGCATGCTCCTGCACGAGGACATTGACCTGGCCTTCATCCGTGACGGCGGCGCCATCGAGCCGGAGTTCAAAAAGATTCCCTTTACGACCGACCGGCTCGTGGCCGTCCTTCCGCTCGACCATCCGCTCGCCGAACGTGACGCCGTTGAGATAGACGACCTTATCGACGAGAATTTCCTCATGCTTCCCCAAGGCTCGTTCGTAAGCGAGCTCGTCCTTTCCCTTTGTCGCGAAGCTGAATTTGGCCCACGTGTTACGTTCACCGGCAAACGAGCCGAGAACATCATCTCCCTTGTCGCGCGCGGCGCCGGCGTCTCATTCCTCATGCGCAAGCCGGCGGAATCGCTTGCCAGCGGAAAGGTAGCCCTGGTGCCGCTTGAGCCCGCGACGACCTCCGAGGTCAGGCTCTACCTCAAGCGGAACGCCGCGCACTCGCAGGCGGTCGTCTCGTTCATCGGCTTCCTCCCCTACCGTCAGCTCCTGCAGGGCGACCGTACATCTTCCACCGCGGCACGACCGTCATAATCCCCGCTGCTCCACAACCGCAGACCTGTGTCCGCAAACACGCTGACAACGGCACATAATACAAATATGCCTCGGGCGGCACGTCGCCGTCCGAGGCATATTTAGTTAAAGTGCGCAGAAAGACTAGTCCACCGAGATGTTGAGTGCCTTACCGCCCTCGTCCTTCTTGGTACCGATCACCATAGCGGCGACAAGAGCCAGAACGAAAGCGACCACACCGGAGATGACAAGGCCGATAAAGCCCGTGTCGATGCCGGCAGGGTTAATAAAGCTCGAGAAACCGAGCGGGCCGGAGGCGCCGAAGGCATAGAGCTTGGCACCCATGAGGCCGGCAATGGCGCCGCCTACACCAGCGGAAATAAAGGTTGCCCACATAAGGCGCTTACGCGACAGCAAGATGGCGTAAAGCGCAGGCTCGTTGACACCGAAAATCGAAGAGACAAGGGCGGGAATGTTGACGGCAGCATTTTCCTCGGAGTCCTTGGTTCGGATGATCATGCCAAGCACAGCGCCGGCGATGGCACAACCGCCTGCATACACGAGCGGGTTAATGAGGTCATAGCCGTAGGTTGCGACATCGAGGAACCACAGCGGGATGATACCCCAGTGCAGGCCGAACATGACGAGCAGGCTCCAGAACGTGCCGATGACGAAGCCGGCGATGGCGGGTTGGAAGTTGATGAGCATCAGAATGATCTGGGCAACGATGTTGGAGAGAACCGTCATGACCGGACCGACCACAAGCAGGCCAAGGATGCCGCAAATGAGGAGCGTCAGGATGTTGGAGAAGAACGAGCTCACAAGCGCGGGCAGCGCGTTAGAAAGGGCCTTGTGTACCTTGGAGGCAATCCAGACGATAAAGATCGCAGGCAGAATCGTCGATGAGTAATTCTGCATGATCAGCGGGATGCCAAAAATATCACCGTAGACATTGGACTCGAAGACCGTGCCGGCGCCGAGCGTGTAGAGCGGATCTCCGCCCATAAGGCCAACGAGCGTCGGGTAGACGAGGATACCACCGAGCGCCATTCCCATAACGGGCTTAAGTCCGAACTTCTTGGCCGACGTCCAGCCAATGATTAGCGGAAAGTAATAGAAGACCGAATCTCCGATTGCCGAGAGCGTCACATAGGTATTGCTGTCCTTGGCAAGCCAACCGGCAACCGTGCAGAGCGCGAGCATCGACTTGATAAAGCCACCGGCCATAAGCACGCCAAGAACCGGCTGCAGAATCTCGGAAATGATGGCGAGCAGGCGCGAGAACGGATCGCCCTTCTTGACATTGTCGCCTTCATCGATATCGAGTGCGGGTTTGAAGTCGAACCCGCCAATCTGAACAAGGTCGTTGTAGACGGCCTCGACAGTGGCACCAATCACGACCTGATACTGTCCGCCGGCCTGGATGACGTCAACGACGCCCTTCGTCGCCTTAAGCTCATTGGTCTGGGCGAGCGATTCATCCTTGAGGTGGAAGCGGAGACGCGTAATGCAGTGGCTCACGTCTAACACATTGTCTCGACCACCGACCTTTGTGATGATTTCATCGCAAAGCTTCTGGTATTTCATGAAATTCTCCTTTTTCTGAGCGGGGTATAGCATCGATTTCATGCCTCCGTAGTCGACGTGGGAGGGCAAGGAACCCGCTTCCCCCTTTGAAATCCGCGGACGCACGTACGCCCGGGATGCGAAACGGCAGAGAAGATGGAAGATGCCGATCACATGGCAGCGAGCCTCATTGGCCCATGTCACGCAATCAGGTCTACAGACGCGAATCTGCTGCGCCGAGAAGTCTCGTCGTCTGGCAGAACTTGTCACACAGACGTTCCGGTTCGCCCTGGGGAATCTGAGTACGCTCGGTCTCAAAGGAGAGGCCGTACTCGCGTGCCGGAAGGAAATACTCGAAATAGCCGTTGGTGTAACCGCAAACTATTCCCTCGACCGGGCATTCGCGCTTCATGCGAATACCCAGGTCGCTGCCGAGCTCACTCGGGAACACAAAGAGATGCAGGCCGCCCAGACTGATGACGGCACACTTAAGCGTGAGCGAAAAGTCGTCATGGGCAACGGTGTGATAGAACGTCTGAGGCTCGATGCGGTCGAGAACGACCTCGCGATCGAGCTTGATCTGGGAAATCGCCTCGGCAAGACCGGTCGAAACGCGCTCGACCTCGGGAATGCCGCGTCCCTGGCGAAAATTGCGGTCGCTACAGTCGCCAGCAGCACCGACGACCATGGCCGGATAGTAACCAAGACTCTGAGCGAGCTTTTTGCCGGTAAGACCGGCGAGTTCGCCCGTGAGCTCCGTGCAGTCGGGTCCGACGCAAGCGGAATGCACCGCCCAGTTCACAAAGCCCGCAAATGGCTTGCCTTCGGTATCGAAGAACGATACGACAATGACCTCATTGTCGGCGAGTTCACCTGGGATGATGCGGTTGTCGTAGAAACCGGTGATGACCTGCTTGCCCAAGCGACAAATCGCGGGCTGTGCGTTGGCGCGGCACTCCTCAAAGCATTGGCAAATGGTATCGAGGAACCAGCGGTAGTAGTTCTCGTCGAATTTTCCCGTCCACCAGCTGCGGTGGTAAGCGACGATTGAAGTATGGTCGTGCGTCGCCGAGAGCAGAACGCAATCACGGTCAATGCCGTAGCGCTCAGCGAGCATTGTCTTGACTTCCTCGGCCATGCTTTCCTCGAACTCGAGGACATCGGCATTAAAGAGAAACACTTCACGTTCGCCTTGCTGGAAGAGGATGGCGTTGGCGAAGACGTCGTCATGGACGCCTGTCGCAGGTTCAAGACGGTTGGGAAGATTGCGGTAGCCAATCAGGTAGATGTCGCCCTGTGGGGTGATTTTGCGGCGCGCGTGTCCAATGTTCATGCACGTTCTCCTTCTGTGTCACGCCGCATTCAAGGCGGCAATGATGATTTCGACGAGGCGCTCATGGGATCCGGCGGCAAAACCGGAGTTCATAGCCTCATAGGTGATTTTTTCGTACGCGTCGGGAGCCGGTAGGTACTTCTGTCCGCCGTTGACGAGCGTGGCAAAGAACACAGAGCCGGACCGAGCGGCGCGCACAGTGGCGCCGAATGCACTCGAGACCTCGGGTTGTACGCCGACAAGCTCGACGTTTCCCAGCCGGAGCAGATAGACCCTCGTGCGCTGCTCGCCAGCGGCATGAAACTCATACGTTCGGTGCGGAGCCAAAGAGTGAAAATCGGCGCGTGTCTGAGCGGGCAGGAGAACGTCGACCGTGCGGGCATCGATGCCGGTAGCGTCATCCTCACGCGCCATGCGAGCGGCCTCGATCAAAGCATCGCCCAAGGCCTGCCCCTGCTGGTGCAGCATGCGGTATCCGTCCTCATGGGCATCGACCGTCTGCTTAACGCCGACTGCATCGAACATGACGTTCATGGCGCGCTCCGCCGGACCTTGGTCGCCCGCGGCGCCTGGCAGCAACAGGGCAACGCCGCCCAGCTCGCGCTCGAGTGACATGGCGGCAAAACCAAAGAGGTCTCCGCTCGCCATGCGCCTCCCCTCGGAGTCGCGCGACCCGTCGAGCACGGAGGACTGAACATCCGCCATCGCGAGCACGGCAACATACTCGTCCCCGGCATCCCTTATGGCGAGTACGGGCATCGTGTGGTCGGCAAACCCCCTGGGATTCGAGCCCAACCACCAGCCGGCAGGCGTCTCAATGTCGCGATTAACGTTCACGGGGCATTCGCCCTCCACAGTGGCGAGCGTGGCAGAGCGAATGCCCGCAACAGCGCGCTCGACAGCCGTGCGGGCGGCAGCGACGAGCGCTGCGCGATAGCGCTCGTTGCGATTGCGGGTAGCATCGTCGGCAAGATGCCCGGGAGTGCGGACGTGAGGCATGGAAAACGTGTGGGTAGGAACCACCCAAGAATAAGCACCGCTGCAATTGGCGGCATCCTCAACAACCTCACGCAGATCGGCGAGTAGAGCCGGAGCGATCGAGGTGACCTCAAGCGAAAGGACGCAGGCGCGTCGCCCCGTCCCCTCGATGATAAGGGCACGGGCGAAGACCTCATGACGGAGTTCGTCGAAACCGTCGAACGGCAACACGTCCCCAAGATCGATGGCCACACGAGCGGCCCCAGCCCTCATCTCTCCTTCGTCCATGGCAGATACTCCCCTCTGATTGCCGCTCACTCGACACCGTACAGTTGCTGCGCCGTACCGCCAAGCACAAGGTCGCTGTCTGTATCGCTCAGATTTGCAGCGCGAACGCAGGCGACACCCTCGGTGAGCCACTCGCGTTTAACGGGATAGCTCGTGCCAAAAACAATATGGTCTGCACCCAGCACGTCAACCGCGCAGGCGAGGAGTGTCTTGCCCCAAGGCTGGGCATGGGACATGTCGAAATAGATGTTGTTCTCGAGGCGCCTGGAAACGGTCTCGGTATCGACCTGAAAACGGCCAGAAGCATCAGGGCGCTTGGGACCATGAGGCAGCAGCATCTCCTTGAACGCAAAGTATGCGCCGCCGAGCATGGAGTGGACCATCTTGATATTGGGGTAGCGCTCAAAGAAATCACCAAAGATCTCTCGGCCGATCGCCGTAGTTTGGTCGACGCAGCGGCCATAAGAGCGGCGAAGGTTGTCGTACGCGAGAAGCGACTCGTTCTCGACCGGCACGGGAACATGGTGCACGTAAACGGTGACATGGCGTTCGTTCAGGTGCTCGAAAAAGCTCGAGAAGACCTGGTCGTCGAGATAGCGCTTGCCGTAGTGAGCGCAGAGCTGCACACCCGCAAAACCATCGTCGAGCCTGCGGTCGAGCTCCTCCAAATTCGCTTTGGTGCCAAAGGGCGGCACAGCGACAAGCGGAATCAGACGGCCATTTGACGCCTTCGCGTCAGCAGCCATACCGTCGTTGAAACGCCGGCACATCTCGAGCGACATCCACTCGTGGCAGCCGGGGAGCTTGAGGATCGCCTTGTCGACCCCCGCCTCATCCATATCGGCCAAGCGCTTCTCGAGGGTGTAGTCGCCCTCAATGTAGTTAAGACCCGGAGAACCGGCGGGCATCTCGATCACGATCTGTCGTTTGCCGGCGGAATTCATGGTCAGATAGCCTTCGGTGTCATAGGCGCGGGGTACCTCGGCCAAAAACTGTTCGCAGAGCGTCTCGTCATGAAAGATGCGCTCGTCGAACCAGTAGGAATTTGCATCGATAATCAT
Source organism: uncultured Collinsella sp. (assembly GCA_900554495.1). GTDB lineage: Bacteria > Actinomycetota > Coriobacteriia > Coriobacteriales > Coriobacteriaceae > Collinsella. The sequence goes on along the minus strand of USHR01000057.1, from coordinate 393 downwards.
TGGTTGGAACCGCCTTTCATCTTGTTGAAAACATTCTAGAAAAGCAGGTACCCGGACATCAATTCCAGCTTAAGCCCATTGTATTCCATTTTGGAATAGAACTAGCCGCTCACGCGCGAACCTCGCCCGCTCAACGAGACAAGCGCTAACAGCACGGGCTTAGACAGAAAACGGTCGGCCCGCATCCGTTGCGGGCCGACCGTTTCATTGCAGGCTACCTTTGCCGTTACGCCTGGCGGTAATGGTCAAAGAAGTCGGCGAGGTCTTCGAGGGACTCTTTGAGCACTTCCATGCGCGGCAGGTACACGATACGGAAGTGGTCGGGCTCAGCCCAGTTGAAGCCGCCGCCGCGCGTGATCAGGATCTTCTTCTCGTGCAGCAGGTCAAGGGCAA
>USHR01000056.1 GCA_900554495.1 uncultured Collinsella sp. | reverse complement strand
GGCACGCAGGCCGTGGAGGAGTAGACCATGAATCCCATTACCATGAAGCTCGTCGCCGATGATCTGATTCTGCAGGCCCTGCGCGAGGACATCACGTTCGAGGACGTGAGCACGGCGAGCGTGTGTCCCACGGCGCGCCCCGCCACGGTGGAGCTTATCGCCAAGGCCGACGGCATCATCGCCGGCTTGGATGTGTTTGCCCGCACCTTTGAGTTGCTGGATCCGCAGAGCTCGGTGCTGCTCGACGTTGCCGATGGCGACGAGGTGCACGCCGGCGACCATGTGGGTCAGGTGCGCGGCGACGCGCGCGTGCTGCTTTCGGGCGAGCGTGTGGCGCTCAACTACCTGCAGCGCATGAGCGGCATCGCTACCTATACGCACCAGATGGCTGCAGCGCTCGAGGGCACCAAGACTGTGCTCGTCGACACGCGCAAGACCACGCCGGGTATGCGCGTGTTTGAGAAGGCGGCGGTCGAGATCGGCGGCGGCAGCAACCACCGCTACAACCTGTCGACGGCCGTCATGCTCAAGGACAACCACATCGATGCCGCCGGTGGCGTGGCGCGCGCGATCGAGATGGCGCGCGCCCATGCGTCGTTTACCACGACGGTCGAGATTGAGTGCGAGAACCTGGACATGGTGCGCGAGGCTGTGGAGGCCGGCGCCGACATCATCATGTTCGACAACATGACCCACGACGATATGGCTGCCGCGATTGAGCTTATCGCCGGCCGCGCCAAGACCGAGTGCTCGGGCAACGTGGACGCCAGCAATATCCGCGCGCTCGCCGACCTGGGCGTTGACTTTATTAGCTCGGGGGCGCTGACTCACTCTGCGCCGATTCTCGACCTCTCGCTCAAGCACCTGCGTCTGTTGGACGGTAAATAATGGACGCCCGCGAGCGTCGCCGTGCCATCATGGCCGTGCTCGAGGGAGCCAAGGGACCCGTTTCGGGCAGCGCACTTGCCCGCGAGGTGGGTGTGAGCCGCCAGATTGTCGTGCAAGACATCGCTCTGCTGCGCGCCGACGGGCACGATATCGTGGCGACCAACCGTGGTTATGTGCTGCAGGAGGCCCCCAGCAGCCCCGCTGTGCCCACGCGCTTGGTCAAGGTTCGCCACAGCGTGGAGCAGGCGGGCGATGAGCTCACGAGTATCGTCGACGCCGGCGGCTCCGTGCTCAATGTGATCGTCAATCACCGCGTATACGGTAAGATCACGGCTGATCTGGACATCCGCAATCGCCGCGATGTCGAGCGCTATCTGCGCGATATCGAGAGCGGCAAGAGCTTTCCGCTGCTAACGGTGACCAGCGGCTACCACTTCCATCGCATCGCCGCGGAGGATGAGCAAACCCTCGACGAGATCGAGGCCATGCTCAAAGAGAAAGGCTACCTAGCCGATTTAATGCCCTACGAGGATGATTTGTCCTAGCCCGACACCGTCCCCAATTAGCTGCCCACATATGCAAAAGGAGGCCTCCGCGGCGATGCGGAGGCCTCCTTTTTGTGCACGGTGTACTTGTGAGTGTGCAAGTGGGGGAGTTGTTACTCCTCGACGATCTCGGTGATCGCGCCGGCGGGGCAAGCGTCCTGGCAAGCGCCACAGGCGACGCAGGAGTCCTCGTCAGCGACGGTAGCGACGTCCTGGAGCTCCAGAACGCCAGCGGGGCAGGAGTCGACGCAAACGCCACAAGCGATGCACTCGTCGGCATCAATTACGGGATGAGCCATGGTAGTTTCCTCTCTGTTGACCGACGCTACAGGCGATGCGCGCCGGTTTGATTCGGGCAAAAACATACCACGGGAGCGACCGTTTGCAATACCCTCTGGCCGGCATCTTCATACCGTTCGCCGAGTATGCCAAGGTTTACTAAAAAATGCGCAGGTGGGGCCGTTGAGCTGCGCAAATGTTAGCTAAAGGTGACTTGAAATATTGAGCTATTGAGCGCGTCTGCGGAAAGGGCATCCCGTTATTTGGCCGAAAACCGGGTCGCAGTTTCCGGTTAGGCCCGCTAGCGGAAAATGCGAGCCGGTATCAGCTCTCAAAACGGGATACGGTTTTCGGTTGAGCCTTCAGACGGAAACTGCGACCCGGAATCCACGCTCAAACTGGGATGAGCTTTCCGCAAGACGGCCCCCAGGCACCCCCGGACGCAAACCTCAGCCATCTCTACATAGATCTCGATAGATTTGCCGAGAACTCAATCAGCGCATCTACCTGCGCATTTAAGAACCTAAACTCTCAGCAATAAGAAATCTTATATGAATTGACTTAGATTTTGTATATTCCGGCCCATAAGGGGATACACTACATCCTGAAAGACAAGCCGAAACACCGCTCGGCAGACCGCCGAGTCGGTGCAAACGCACAAGAGAGAGGGAATTTCTAATGGGCAAGATTCTTGGTATCGACCTTGGTACTACTAACTCCGCAATGGCCGTTCTCGAGGGCGGTTCTCCGACCATTATCGTGAACGCCGAGGGCGACCGCACCACCCCGTCCGTCGTGGGCTTCCGTGCCGACGGCGACCGCGTCGTTGGTAAGGCCGCTAAGAACCAGGCTGTCACCAACCCCAAGAACACCGTGTTCTCCATCAAGCGCTTCATGGGCCGCAAGTACTCCGAGTGCACCTCCGAGATCAAGACCGTGCCGTATGAGGTCAAGGAGGGCCAGGGCGGCCGTGCCGTCGTCGACATCGAGGGCAAGGACTACACCGCCGAGCAGGTGAGCGCCATGACGCTCGCGAAGATGAAGGCCGACGCCGAGAAGTATCTGGGCGAGACCGTCACCGACGCCGTCATCACCGTCCCGGCCTACTTCAACGACGCCCAGCGTCAGGCCACCAAGGACGCCGGCAAGATCGCCGGCCTCAACGTCAAGCGTATCGTCAACGAGCCGACCGCTGCTGCTTTGGCCTATGGCCTGGACAAGCAGGGCACCGACCAGCGCATCCTGGTCTTCGACCTGGGCGGCGGCACCTTCGATGTCTCCATCCTCGACCTCGCCGACGGCGTGTTTGAGGTTCTGTCCACCTCGGGCGACAACCACCTGGGCGGCGACGACTGGGATCAGCGCGTCATCGACTGGATGGCCGACAAGTTCCAGCAGGAGAACGGCGTCGATCTGCGTCAGGACCCCATGGCCCTGCAGCGTCTGAAGGAGGCCGCCGAGAACGCCAAGAAGGAGCTCTCCGCCGCCCAGCAGACCACCATCAACCTGCCGTTCATTACCATGAACCAGTCCGGCCCGCTGCACCTCAACTACACGCTGACCCGCGCTGAGTTCGAGAAGATCACCCGTGACCTGCTCGAGCGCTGCAAGCAGCCTGTCACCAACGCCCTGCGCGACGCCAAGCTTAAGCTCTCCGATCTGACCGAGGTCATCCTCGTCGGCGGCTCCACCCGTATGCCCGCCGTCCAGGAGCTCGTCAAGACCATGACAGGCAAGCAGCCCAACATGTCCGTGAACCCCGACGAGGTCGTTGCCGACGGCGCTGCCGTCCAGGGCGGCGTGCTCACCGGTGACGTCGAGGGCATCCTGCTGCTCGACGTAACCCCCCTGTCGCTGGGCGTTGAGACCATGGGCGGCATCATGACCAAGATGATCGACCGCAACACCACGATCCCGACCTCCAAGACCGAGGTCTACTCCACCGCTGCCGACAACCAGACCAGCGTCGAGATCAACGTGCTCCAGGGCGAGCGCGAGCTTGCCCGCGACAACAAGTCGCTCGGTAAGTTCCAGCTGACCGGTATCCCGGCTGCCCGCCGCGGCGTGCCGCAGATCGAGGTCACCTTCGACATCGACGCCAACGGCATCGTCAAGGTCTCCGCTAAGGACAAGGGCACCGGCAAGGAGCAGCAGATCACCATCTCCGGCTCCACCGCTCTGTCCGACGACGAAGTCGATCGTATGGTCAAGGACGCCGAGGCTCATGCCGAGGAGGACAAGAAGCAGAAGGAAGAGGTCGAGGTCCGCAACCAGACCGACAGCCTGTGCTACTCCACCGAGCAGACCCTCAACGAGCTCGGTGACAAGGTTTCCGCCGACGTGAAGTCCAAGGCCGAGGCCGCTATCGCCGACGCCAAGAAGGCGCTCGAGGGCTCTGACGTCGAGGCCATCAAGGCCGCCGGCGAGTCCCTGCAGTCCGTGGCCTACGAGCTGGCCCAGGTTGTCTACGCCGACGCTCAGCAGCAGACCGACGGCGCCGCCGGTGCCCAGCCTGCCGACGATGACGTTGTCGACGCCGACTACGAGGTTGTGGACGACGAGGACAAGTAATCATGTCCGCCCGTAAAGCTCGCACGGAGGCGGCTGCCGCTGGCGCCGCCCCCGTTGACTCTGAGGAGAAGGACGTGAAGATTCCCGTAGAGGCCGTCGACGATACCGAGGCCAACGAGGCCGCGGCCGCCGAGGCTGCCGAGAACCAGGTAGAGGATTCCAACAAGGAGGCGACGATGACCGAGGACGAGATGGTGGAAGCTGCTATCCGCGCCGGTGAGGAAGCCGCCGACAACGACTTTAAGCTCAAGTTCGAGCAGGCCCAAAAGGAGCTCGCCGACGTGCGCAGCGAGCTCGATGCTGCGGCAGAGGCTCAGAAGGCCGCAGAGGACAAGGCAAAGGACGCCACCGAGCGCACCGCCCGTCTGCAGGCCGACTGGGAGAACTTCCGTCGCCGCACCGCCAATGAGCGTATCGCCGAGCGCGAGCGCGCGACCGAGAAGCTTGTCACCGCGCTGTTGCCGGTGATCGACGATATCGAGCGCGCGATTGACCATGCCCGCAGTCAAGAGCTTTCCGACGACTTTAAGCAGTTCGTCGATGGCGTTGACGCGGTACATGCCAAGCTGCTCGACGTGTTCGCGCACGAGGGCGTTGAGCCAATCGACCCCAAGGGCGAGGCGTTCGATCCGCTCGAGCACCAGGCCGTGGGTCGCGTCGAGGACGCGTCGCAGTACGACGAGACCGTCAACGATGTGTACCAGAAGGGCTACCGCATGGCGGATCGCATCCTGCGTTCCGCGATGGTGACGGTGACCTACGGTGGCGAGAAGCGCCCCGCACCGGAGCCCGAAGCGGCGCCCGAGGATGCCGCGGCCGATACGGCCGAGAGCACCGAGGAGTAATTGAGAAGGGCCCCGGGGCAACACCCGGGGCCCTTTCTGGCCAAGTGCCATGTGACAGCATGAGCCGCCGTCCGCAGGGACGGCGGATGTAACAGGAGAGGAGCTACGATGGCTGCAGGCAAAACCTTCTATGACATCCTGGGCGTATCCAAGAGCGCCTCCGACAAAGAGATCAAGAGCGCGTTTCGCAAGCTCGCGCAAAAATATCACCCCGATGCCGGCGGCGACGAGGCCAAGTTTAAGGAGATCAGCGAGGCCTATGAGACGCTTTCGGACGAGAAGAAGCGCAAAGAGTACGACCAGATGCTCATGTTTGGCGGTATGCCGGGCGCGGGCGGCGCGTATGGCGGCGGCTACGGTGCCGGCGCGGGTGCCAGCGGCTGGGGCGACATCTTCGACAGCATCTTTAGCGGCAACGGCGCCTGGGGCAGCGATTGGGGCTCGGGCTTTGCCGGGGCTGCGGGCGCTGCCGGTGCCGGCGCTGGCCGCAGCCGTGCTCGCAAGGGCGGCGACCTGTCGCTGACCGTCGATGTGACGGCCGAGGACGCGTTTCGTGGCGTGACGCACAAGGTCACCTATCGCATTCCTTCGACAGGTGAGCAGCAGACCATTACGGTCTCGGTGCCTGCGGGTGCGGTCGACGGCGGCAAGCTGCGCTACAAGCGTCGCGGCGAGTATGGCGTTGCGGGTGGCGAGCGCGGCGACCTGGTCGTGACCACGCATGTGGAGGAGCACCCGCTGTTTAAGCGCAAAGGTGCCGACGTGACCATGGAGGTACCGGTCTCGGTCTACGAGGCGGCGCTCGGCTGCACGGTGGACGTGCCGACGCCCGGCGGTGCGACGGTTCGTCTGAAGGTGCCCGCGGGTACCCAGACGGGCAAGAAGTTCCGCTTTAAGGAAATGGGGGCGCCCGACGTTAAGCACCGTGGCCGCACAGGCGCGCTGCTCGTCGAGATCAAGGTGCAGGTCCCCACGAACCTATCCGATGACGAGCGCGATGCCATGACCAAGCTGCGCGAGACCGACACACGCGACTATCGCGAGAAGGTCAACCGTTACAAGGCGACGTACTAGGGCGGTCGCGGCGCACGCCCGCGCCCACGGGCTTATGATGGACGATAACGAGACGGAAAGGGGTCAGGTAGCATGGCCGAGGACAATAGGAACAAACCGCTGTACATGATCAGCGTGGCGGCCGAGCTGACCGGCATGCACCCGCAGACTCTGCGCGTCTACGAGTCCAAAGGCTTGGTGAATCCCCAGCGCTCGGGCGGCAACACGCGTCTGTATTCGCGTGCCGATATCGAGCGCCTGGAGCTCATCAACCAACTGACCGACGAGGGCATCAACCTCGCCGGCGTGGTGCGCATCCTCGATATGAAGGAGCGTGCCGAGGAGCGCGAACGCGAGAACGAGAAGCTCCGCGCCCGCGTACGCCAGCTCGAGGACGAGCTGCACGAGTACAAGATGCAAAAGAAGATCACCGCCCTGGCCCCGCGCGACGGCTCAGTTAACCCCGAGCAAGTCATGCGCAAGCTGCTGGGCGCCGGCGGGGATTTGTAGTTACGCGGTTTTACCAAACCGCGTAACGGGCCGACGCTGCTCGACGTCCAGAGCGACAATTTGTCATTCAAAAGGCAAGGCATGACCAGAAGGTCTATGCCTTGCCTTTTTCATGCCAACTTGTACGTTCTGGACGTCGCTCGCTGACTTATGCTCAACCTGCGACGTTCCCCTTGTTGGTGCAGGGGGAAGCTTGCTCGCTCTGGTGCCCGTTCGCTGGCTTCAGCTCTGCCTGCGACGTTTTTGTTGTTGGTGCTGAGTGACTTGTTCCCCGTTCTAAACGAGCTGCCCCGGGTCCCCGGTGGTTGTGGTGAGCGTGTTTGGTTGGTGCCTGTTGATGGTCTGGGTATCGGGGAGGGCGGGCTCCGTTATAATCGCCTAGAACATTAAATGGAAACGGGACGGGAGCCATATATGCGCCAGGGTTTCGACAACGCGAAGTATATCGAGCTGCAGGCTGCTCACATTAAGGAGCGCATCTCGCAGTTTGGTGGCAAGCTCTATTTGGAGTTTGGCGGTAAGCTGTTCGATGACTATCATGCGAGCCGCGTGCTGCCGGGTTTTGAACCGGATAGCAAGTTCCGCATGCTCAAGAGCATCGCCGACGATGTCGAGGTTATCATCGCGATCAACGCGAACCACATCGAGAAAAACAAGGCTCGTGGTGACCTCGGCATTACCTATGACGAGGATGTGCTGCGCCTGGTTGACCTGTTCCGCGGCGACGGCTTTGCTGTCGCGGCTGTGGTCATCACCCAGTACGCCGGCCAGCCCGCTGCCGATGTGTTCCGCAACCGCCTGAACGCGCTCGGTATTCCCGCCAAGCTGCACTATCCCATCGAGGGGTATCCGCACGATGTCGATCTGATCGTGTCCGACGATGGCTACGGCAAGAATGAGTTTGTCGAGACCACCCGACCGCTCGTCGTGGTCACTGCCCCCGGTCCCGGCTCAGGCAAGCTCGCCACTTGCCTCTCGCAGCTCTATCACGAGCACAAGCACGGCACCGCCGCCGGCTACGCCAAGTTCGAGACTTTCCCGGTCTGGAATCTGCCCCTCACGCATCCGGTCAACATCGCCTACGAGGCGGCCACGGCGGACCTCGACGATGCCAATATCATCGACTCCTTCCACCTTGAGGCCTATAACAAGACCACGGTCAACTACAACCGCGACGTCGAGGCCTTCCCGGTGGTCCGTGCTCTGATGGAAAAGATCCTGGGCAAGAGCCCCTACCAGAGTCCTACGGACATGGGCGTCAATATGGTCGGCTTTGCCATCACCGATGACGATGCCTGCCGCGACGCTTCCAAGATGGAGATCGTCCGCCGCTACTTTACCGCGGTCGAAAATGTGCGCCGTACCGGCGTGGGCGATGAGCAAGTCGACCGTCTCAAGATCATTATGAAGAAAGCCGGCATCGATAAGAACTACTCACCGGCGCGCTCGGCGGCCCTCACCAGGGAGCAACTGACGGGTGGTCCCGTGGGTGCCATGGTTATGCCCGATGGCTCCGTGGTGACCGGCAAGACTTCCACGCGCCTGGGCGCTGCGAGCTCGCTCATCATGAATGCACTTAAGCATGTCTCGGGCGTCGACCTTGAGCTCGAGGTCATTAGCGATGAAGCGATCGAGCCCATCAGCAAGCTCAAGACGCATTTCCTGGGTAGCAAGAACCCGCGCCTGCACACCGACGAGACGCTTATGGCGCTCTCGATCACCTCGGCAACGAGCGAGACGGCGGCTCGCGTCCTTTCGGGCCTGGAGCAGCTGCGCGGCTGCGATGCCTTCTTTAGCGTGATCATCTCGCCGACGGACGAGACGGTGTTGCGCAAGCTGGGTATCAACGTGTGCTGCGAGCCCAAGTTCGAGCGCCGTGGTTTCTTCCACCGCTAAGCCTGGATAAATTGGTCTGAAAGGGGCGCATCGGGTATACATTCGGTGTGCCCCTTTTATCAACAAAGCTACCGTTTAACCTAAAAATAGCCCGTTTACCTGCCTATAAGTGATTTGGGCGGTATACAATAACCCTAACTGTTTCATCCTTTTGCGGGGATGCCGCATGATGGATGTTGCCGGCCATCATGGGGTGTGCCGGTCGCGCACGGTGCAGGTGATGCCCGTGCTCGGTTTGAGGAGGCTGCCATGGCTGGCAAGGGTCGTGCGAGTGTCAACGATATGAAGCGTGTCGAGGTGCAGGTGCTGATGGAGATCGCACGGCAGTCCGAAGACAACGGCGGATTTTATGGCTTTTCGCGCAAGACGCTTGCCGAGCGTGTAGGGGTGTCTCCGTATCGCGCCCGCGCGGCAATTGAACGTCTGGAATCCGAAGACATCATTGAGGTCGTCTCGCGCTACAGCGACGACGGCGGCCAGCTCGCAAATGGTATTTGTCTCACGGAGCGTGGCGAGTGGTATCTTGAGGGCATCCGTGCCGGTATGCTCGTGCAGGACTTGATCAAGGACGAATTCGCCGATCGATAACAAGGCGCATTCATGGTCGAAACGACGCCGCCTGGGCAACCGGACGGCGTTTTGTTTCGAGATGGAGAAATGCGATTGCGCGTAAGAAAAATTGCGTGCGGCGCGCGTCGCGAGTATTACAATGAAGACCCGTAAGATGTGTATGGACAACTTCTACGGGAAGCGCAGGTAACTCAATATGACCAAGCATGTGTTCGTGACCGGCGGCGTGGTTTCGTCTCTGGGCAAGGGTATTACCGCGGCCTCGCTGGGCCGTCTGCTCAAGTCGCGCGGGTACAAGGTGACGATGCAAAAGGCCGACCCGTATCTGAACGTCGACCCCGGCACCATGAGCCCGTTCCAGCATGGCGAGGTCTTTGTGACCGAGGACGGCTACGAGTCCGATCTGGACCTGGGCCACTACGAGCGCTTTATTGACGAGAACCTGACCCGCGATTCCAACTTTACGACTGGTGCCATCTATAAGAGCCTGATCGCCCGTGAACGTCGCGGTGACTTTTTGGGCGGCACCGTGCAGGTGATTCCGCACGTCACGAACGCCATTAAGGATAAGTTCCGTCGTATTGAGGAGCAGACCGGCTCCGACGTGGTCATCACTGAGTTGGGCGGCACCATCGGCGACATCGAGTCGCAGCCGTTTGTCGAGGCCATTCGCCAGTATCGCAAGGAGGCCGGCCCCGAGAACGTCTGCTACATCCACGTGTCGCTCGTTCCCT
>USHR01000055.1 GCA_900554495.1 uncultured Collinsella sp. | reverse complement strand
TTAAAGCCTTCAGGCAGGCCTGAGGTAATCTGCATCGATACTCCTTGTCAAAAGCCACGGGCTCGTTAGCTGGGCTTTTCTCGAACATTCTTCGAGACATATTTATCAGAGCGATTATAGCGCTAATGCGTCCTATAATGAGCTTGCCACACAAGGAAAGCTCAAGCACCGCGGCGTACATAATTGAAAGGTAAACCCGCTAGCAGCGGGTTTATTCGTGAACAGCCGGGCGCCTGGAGCTTAGCGAAACGCTTGTAAGGAGTAACATGAGCGATTTCCTTAACCGTATGAAGTCTGCCGCCAAGGCCGACCTTAAGACGATCGTCCTGCCCGAGGGCGAGGATCCGCGCACCATCGTCGCGGCCACCAAGATCATCGAGGAGGGTCTGGCCAAGATCGTCATCCTGGGCAACCCCGACGAGATCGACGTTCCCGGCGCTACCGTCATCGACCCGCGCAATGCCGAGAAGCACGAGGAGTACGCGCAGAAGTTTGCTGAGCTCCGCGCCAAGAAGGGCGTTACCATCGAGCAGGCTCGCGCCCAGGTGATGGACGCCACCTACTTTGGCACCATGATGGTCAAGATGGGCGACGCCGACGGCCTGGTCTCCGGCGCCTGCCACTCCACCGCCGACACCCTGCGCCCTGCGCTTCAGATCCTCAAGACCGCCCCGGGCACCAAGCTGGTCTCGGCCTTCTTCGTGATGTGCACCGACACCCCGCAGTTCGGCACCGACGGCACGCTGATCTTCGCCGACTGCGGCCTCAACATCAACCCGTCCTCCGATGAGCTCTCCGAGATCGCCATCGCCTCCGCTCACTCCTGGTCCACCTTCATGGGCAACGTTGAGCCGCACGTGGCCATGCTCTCCTACTCCACCATGGGCTCCGCCGGCGGCGAAGTCGCCAAGAAGGTCCAAGAGGCCGTGAAGTTCTGCAAGGAGAAGGCTCCCGAGCTCGCCATCGATGGTGACCTGCAGCTCGACGCTGCCATTGTCCCCACCGTCGCCCAGCTCAAGGCTCCCGGCTCCTCTGTCGCCGGCAAGGCCAACGTGCTCGTATTCCCCGACCTCGAGGCCGGCAACATCGGCTACAAGCTGGTCCAGCGCTTCGCCGGCGCCGACGCCTACGGCCCCATCCTGCAGGGCATCGCCAAGCCGGTCAACGACCTGTCGCGCGGCTGCTCTGCCGACGACATCGTGGGTGTCGTAGCCATCACCGCCGTCCAGGCTCAGATGGCTGAGTAGCTGACATATCCCCTCGGGGCCCTACAGGGTAAAGCTCTGAAAACGTCCTCGGACATGCATGAAACCCCCGCTGCGCACTTCGTGCGGCGGGGGTTTCATGCGTCCTGCGGAAAGTTTTCAGAGCTTTACCCTGTAGGGTCCCTGCCGCTACGTTGCAATCAGGGCATCTGGAGTGGACGGCGGCTTGGCTACGAGCTGGGTCTGAAAATCTGAACGGATGGGTGTCGTTGCTGAAAGTGCAGACGTTGCTGGTGGCGATCACTTTGGGACTCGGATTTCCACTTGCTAGCAAAAAGGCCTCCGGAGCTGTTGCTCTGGAGGCCTTTTTTCAATTACAAACGAATGCGTTAGTTGTTCTTGGTCAGGCGCTCGACGTCGTGGGCGATCATGTATTCCTCGTCGGTGGGGATGACCATGACCGTGACGGCAGAACCGGCGGCACTGATGACCTGCGGGCCGTTGCCCACGGCCTCGCGGTTCTTATTGTTGTCGATGCGTACGCCCAGCCACTCAAAGCAGTCGCAGAAGGCCTTGCGGATCGACCAGTCGTTCTCGCCGATGCCGGCGGTAAAGGTGATGGTGTCCACGCCCGCCATGGAAGCGATCATGGAGCCAGCCTGCTGCATGGCCTTGTAGGCGAACATATCGAAGGCGAGCAGGCAGCGCTCGTCGCCCTCGGAGGCGCGTGTACGGATGTCGCGGGCGTCGTTGGAGATGCCCGAGATGGCAAGCAGACCAGACTGCTTGTTCATCATGTCGTCGACTTCCTGGTAGCTGTAGCCGCCCTCGCGCTGCAGGTAGCACACGGTGGCCGGGTCAATGGAACCACAACGGGTGCCCATCATCAGGCCGTCAAGCGGCGTGAGGCCCATCGTGGTATCGCGGCACACGCCGTCCTCAATGGCGGCAAGCGAAGCACCGTTGCCCAGATGGCACGAAAGCAGACGGTGGCAGCGCGAGCCCAGGATCTCCTTGGCCATCATCCACTCGTAGCGGTGGCTCGTACCGTGTGCGCCGTACTTGCGCACGTGGTACTTGTCGCACACGTCCTTGGGCAGCGCGTAGGTGTAGGCGACCTCGGGCATGGTCATGTGGAACGAGGTGTCGAAGACGGCCACGTTGGGCAGCTCAGGATACTTCTCGCGGCAATATTCGATTGCCGCGGCCTCGCCGTAATTGTGCAGCGGAGCGAGCGGGGCCACCTCAAGGATCTTAGCCATGACCTCATCGTCGACGACCGCGGAATCATCGAAGTGCCAGCCGCCCTGAACGATACGATGGCCAATGCCATCAATCGTAAAGTCGGTCTTCTCGAGCTCCTCGAGCACGCGAGCGATAGCAGAGCGATGATCGGGGAAAGGGACCTCCTCGGTCTGCTTGGCGCCACCGTTCTCGGAGTGGCCAAAGATGCCCATGTCCGAACCGATACGTTCGCAGTTGCCCTTGGCGAAAACCTCGCGGGTATCGGTATCCAAAAGCTGATATTTAAGGCTTGAGCTGCCGGCGTTGACAACAAGTACGTTCATGAGACTCCTTTGCAGTGCAATACGGTCGACGCAGACCCCTTAAGGCGGCCGCATGTTAATAAGAAGTTATCACAGCTTAATAAATAACTATCAGGCATATCGCCCAACGAGCGCAAAAGAGGGGCTGAACGGCACTTGGTCGTCCAGCCCCTCCCCTCTTGCAATTACTTGCCGTTGACGATGCGCTCGACGTCGGAAGCGATCATGAACTCCTCGTCCGTGGGGATGACAAAGATCTTGACCTTGGAATCCTTGGCGGACAGGCACCAAGCGCCGTCGCCGCGCAGGGCGTTGCGGGCATGGTCCATCTTGACGCCCATAAAGGCCAGACGGTCGGCCACGCCAGCGCGGACAGCCGGAGCGTGCTCGCCGATGCCGGCGGTAAAGACCAGGGTGTCCATGCCGCACATGGAAGTAGCCATCTCGGCAGCCTTGGCGGCAATCTTGTAGACAAACATGTCGAAGGCGAGCTGAGCCTCGGGGTCGCCAGCGGCGGCGAGCTCCTCGACGTTGCGGCAGTCGTTGGTCTTGCCGCCGGTCACAGCCAAAAGGCCGGACTTCTTGTTCATCATCTCGTCGACCTCGTCGAAGGTGTAGCCACCCTCGCGCTGCAGGTAGCACACGGTAGCCGGGTCGATGGAGCCGCAGCGGGTGCCCATCATGACGCCATCGAGCGGGGTGAGGCCCATGGTGGTGTCCATGCACTTGCCGTCCTCGATAGCGCACAGGGAAGCGCCGGAGCCGATATGGCACACGACGACCTTGCGGGCCTCGCCGTTGGTCATCTCGGCGACCTTCTTGGAGATGTAACGGTAGCTGGTGCCGTGGGCGCCGTACTTACGGATGTGCAGCTTGTCGCAAACGTCCTTGGGTAGAGCGTAAGTCTTGGCGACCTCGGGCATGTTGAAGTGGAAAGCGGTGTCATAGACCGTGACATTGGGCAGGTCGGGATACTGCTCCAGGCAGAACTCGATAACGTTGGCCTCGGGGTTGTTGTGGAGCGGCGCCAGCGGGGCGACCTCGCGGATCTTAGCGAGAACGTCCTCGTCGACGAGGGAGGAATCGCCAAAGTACCAACCGCCCTGAACGATGCGATGGCCGATGCCCTCGATCTTGACGCCGTTGGCCTCGAGGTCCTTCAGGACGACCTCGATGGCGACCTTGTGGTCGGGGAACTCGATGTTCTCGGTCACCTTCTTGGAACCGTTAGCAGCGTGGGTGAAGGTACCGCCGGTAAAGCAGACGCGCTCGCAGGAGCCCTTTGCGGACACCTTGTGGGACTTGGTGTCGATGACCTGATACTTAAGGGTCGAAGATCCCGCGTTGACGACCAGAACGTTCATGTGTCTCCCTACTAACAGGCGGTGTGGCGCCGCCAGGTTACATACGCTTCAATAATAAACCCAAACGCCCTCGCGCTCGGGTTTATTGGCGTTGATATATAAGTTATCGGTGTCTAAATACTCATGTCCTTTGGCTTGTAAGACGGAATAGCGCGGGGATATACACCAAAGAAGAAATCCCGAGCGCGACAAGCAATACGACTCGAATGCCCGCGGCGCTGCTCAACACAGCGTTGAGCAGATAGAAAAGAACAGCACCCACCGCCACCATCTGGCTTTGAACCGAAATCAATGAACAGCGCATCGAAGAATCAGCAGCATTTTGAAAAATTGAGTATTTAATTGGAGCAAACAACGAGTACGCAACCGTCTGCAGCACATAGAACACGGGCAGCAAATTAGCCGGAGTAAGGGGGATCAAAAACAAAGCTGTCAATACTAAGCGAATGATGCCGCAAATACGCGCAAAACGGCCCTTGTCGACATGAGCAATCACACTGGGCACAATAAGCCCCATGGAGGCCGAGGCAAGGAGCTGGACCGCAATGGTCACACCCGAAGCGACGGAATTCATTCCGCGGCCCGCAAGCAGCAGTGAGAAAAAGTCTTCCAGGGCGACAAAAGCAAATGCCTGAGAACAGTCCATGATGAACGCTGAACGAAGAATGCCATTACACGCAATAGCGGCACCGATCATCTTCGGGCTAATTCCACGCTCAGGTGCCCCCGCAGTGCCCCCTCTTCGCATCTCAGGAATGCAGACAACGACAACCAACGTCAACACCATTGCGATGATATCTGCCGAAAGACCAATGAGATATGCACCGACAGACGAAATGAAACCACCCACGCAAGCGGAGATGGCATAAGAGGCATAGAAAACAAATAGCTCAACGACATTAAGTCTTACGAGCTGGTCCTGAGAGACGCTGTCAATGTAAATCGCTTCTATGGATCCGCTCAGACATGCAACGGCAAAACCTTTGAGAGCGAACGCACCGATTAAAAGCAGAGGGAAACGGACGAGAAGCAGGGCAGCGTAGTATCCAAGCATCCCCACGACGCCAACGAGACCGCTTGTCTTTCGTCCAAACCTATCAGCAATATAGCCAGTGGGAACTTCGAGGATGAACTTGCTCACTTGATATGCAATCATCATGCTAGAAATCGCCACTATCGAGAATCCGACGAATTCAAGGTAAACCGTCAGAAAATACAAAATGGTGCTGAAGTTCGACAGAAAAACGAACGTCATATAAAGCAAAACCGTACGGTTTTTCATGCTCCGCCCTCCAAGAGTCAACAATCTGAATCGGAATCTTGGAAAAGCATGAGGGCAAAGCCGTCAGTCATGTGTTACAAGGCGTCAACATTCACTTGACAACACGAGGCCAAATGGCCTCACGAAGCAAGATGACGCAATAGGTGAAGAAATACCGTCTGGTGTCGATCGGTCCAGGCATTTTGTCGATAGCAAAAGTAGATGGGCAAGGCTACGTCATGCGAGCCTTCAATAGAGCACTCGCTCACTTCCAATCCATCTGATGCGAGAGAAGAGCCAGAAAAACTCAATATCAATCCCCCGGCTTGAAGAAACTCAGCCTGCGCCCTGCTTCCGTATTCGACATCGCGAAAGCGGAAATTAACCAGCTGAGCTTCGGGACATTGATTGATTGCATTGAGACAGGGTGACAAATTAATGGGAACAGCGAGCCTGCCGCCCAGTAACTCACGAATGGTCATAGCGTCAACAGATTGATGACCAGCTGGGCATGAAAGAACCCTGAGCTCCTTTTCACCCATATATTTTGAAGAAAGGACGCTGTCCCGTGGTTCCTCAAACGAGATAGCCGCGTCCGAAATTCCAAGTATAAGTGATTCAAAGCATGTTGCCGTTGGCTGATGCCACACATCAAGATGAATCTGAGGGTGCGAGCTTTCAAACGAGTCGTACCAGTTTTCGGAAAAAAGGAGCCCCCGCCCGTGAAGACAGGGGGCGTAAAGACGGAAATGGCCGTCGGGCGAAACGCCGCCGTTCCCCGATTGAGCGTACTTTTTGAGATCGTCGACTTGCGCCAGGATCACGCGTGCACGACGCGCAAATTCTCTGCCCGCCGGAGACAAAACAGCCTCCCCCGCCGATCGGTCGAGCAAAACAATCTGATACTCAGATTCCAACTTTTTTATTGCCGACGAAACGGCCTGCGGACTCACGTGAACGGCGCGAGCTGCTTTGCGCACGCCGCCATAGTTCGCTACAGCTTGAAGGTATTCGAGTTGAGAAAGCTGCATAGATTACTCCAAAGGCAGCCAAGTCGACGGCCTACGCGCCCTCAGATGAGGTTCTCGCCCAGGTTCTTGCCGCCGAGGACGTGCATGTGGAAGTGCATGACGGTCTGGCCGGCGTTGACGCCCTTGTTGGAGATGACGCGGAAACCGTCCTCCAAGCCCTTGGCCTTAGCGACCTCCTGGATGGCGTGAGCCATGGCGCCCATGGTCTCGGCAGGTACGTTGTCGGCGATGTCACTGTAATGCTTCTTGGGGATCACGAGCGTATGGACCGGCGCCTGGGGATTGAGGTCGTCGAAGGCGATGACCTGGTCATCCTCATAGACAACGGTCGAGGGGATCTCGTGGTTGGCAATTTTGCAGAAGATGCAATCGCACATAGTTGGTTCCTTTCTCACAGACCAAGGTAATTATATTTGGTCGGGATGGCTAGAACGAGAGGTTGTCGTCGGTGTTGGCGGCTTCGCCGTCGGCGAGCACGTCGTTGCCGTCGACGTCCTTAAGAAGCACCGAGACCTTCTGCTCGGCATCGGACAGGCGGGTGCGCAGGCTCTTGAGGAGCTCGACGCCGCGGGTATAGCTCTCGAGCGATTCCTCGAGCTCCATATCGCCCGACTCCAAGCTGCGAATGATGAGCTCCAACTCCTGCGAGGCCTGCTTGTACGTAAGCTGCTCGACCGGGGTTTTCTCTGCCATATCTGTTTCCTTTCCTAAAGGTTTATCGCTATGAAACGCGGTCTACTCGACCGTATCGACCGTTGCCGCAACGTTACCGTCTGCCATGCGCACGCGGATGGCGTCGCCGGGCTTAAAGGTCTTGGCGCTCGTGGCCACCCCATCATCGCTGTACGCGATGGAATAGCCGCGGGCAAGCACCTTGAGCGGCGACAGGGCATCGAGCGAGGCTGCCGCACGGCCCAGTTCGGACGCGGGTTTGCTAAGCATCGTACGTCCCTGATGCTCCAGACGGGAACTCGCAAGCGTGAGCGCATGACGCTTGCCATCGAGCCCCGAGGTGCTTGCGACCAAGCGCTCGGGCAGACGCTCGAAGTTGGAGCGGAAGGCCCCAACCGAACGCGTTATGGCGCCCGACAGTCGATCGGCCGTCAGGGCAAGCTCAGACTCGCGACGCTCGACCATAAACGTTGGGTCATTGAGGCACGGGCGGCACGCGGCTGCATCGAGCGCATCGCCCAAACGAGCCGTATAGGTGTCCCAGGCACGACGACCGCGCTGGTCGAGCATTTCCAGATCGACCTGATCCGACCCGATCATCGAAGCCATCGCGGCACCCAGACGTTGATGGCGCGTCTCGAGCACGTCGGCCAACTCCGTCATAGCCGGCGCCACCGATTCTGCCGCTGCCGTTGGCGTGGAGGCGCGACGGTCGCTCACCATGTCGCAAATCGAGGTATCGGGCTCATGCCCAATGCCGGTCACCACAGGCACGGGACAGGCTGCCACCGCACGGGCAAGCTCCTCGTCGTTAAAGGTCATGAGGTCCTCGAAGGAACCGCCGCCACGCACGAGCAAAATACAATCGGGCACCGGCGTAATGGCAGCGGCGCGGCGCAAGCCTTCAATAAGCTCTGCCGGCGCACCCTCGCCCTGGACCTTTGCGCCCACGCAGACAAGCTCGACGAGCGGGTTGCGACGGCGCAAGGTGCGCTTAACGTCGTCGATCACGGCACCCGAAAGCGAGGTGACGACCGCCACACGCGAGCAAAACACCGGAATGCGACGTTTGCGTGCCTCGTCCATCAGGCCCTCGCGACGCAGCTTTTCGGCCAGTTGCGCCACTTGTTGACGCAGCAGACCCTCCCCCGCCAGCGAAAACGAGCGGGCGACGAAGCTCATGCGACCCGTAGGCTTGTAGAGATTGAAGCTGCCCTTAAAGCTCACCTGCATGCCGTCGCGCAGATCGAAGGTGCGCTTAAGGTAGGCGCCCTTCCAGATGATGCAGTCGACGGCCGCCGAGTCGTCCTTGATTTGGAAGTAGCAGTGGCCGCTTCGGGCATTGGGACCACGAAAACCCGTGACCTCACCCAAAACGCTCAGCTGCGGAATGGCATCGAGCGCGCCGGCGGCGATCTCCACCGCTTGGCTCACGCTGAGCTCTTTGCGCTCTTGCTCGTCCGATCCGTCGAACTCGGCGGAAACGGTATTGCCGGTCAGATTCCAGCCTGCCACGCAGCCTCCTTTCGTCATCGTGCACATGGGCTCCGGCCCTGCGCAAATTCAAGTCCAACACATAGTACAGCGCCGCGTGGACACGAATCCCCGCGGCGCCTGCCTGTCCTATTTGTTATCGGTTGGAGTTTCTGTTGTAGCGAGCCATCAGGTAGAGCAGTTGAATGATCGAAGTGAGCGCTGCGGCCACATAGGTAAGCGCGGCTGCCGTCAGCACCTTCTTGGCGCCGTTGACCTGCTTGGAACTCATGCCCGACTGCTCGATATACACCACGGCGCGGCGACTGGCATCGATCTCGACCGGCAGCGTAACCAGCTGGAACAACACGCTAAACGAGAAGAAGACCAGCGCGAGGGTCGTGAGCCCCGCGATGTTCATGAACAGGCCCATGAGCAGCACGATCGTCCAGGTGTTCTGGGTAAAGTTGACGACGGGGACCAAAGCGGTGCGTACCTTCATCATGGCATAACCGCTTTGACGCTGGGCGGCATGACCCGCCTCGTGGCAGGCCACGGCAACGCTTGCGACCGACCCGCCCGAACGGTTGGCATCCGACAGATATAAGTTGTTGTCCTGCGGGTTGTAATGATCGGTGAGCTCGCCGGCAACGCCCTTGATGCCCACGGCGCTACAACCGTTGGCGTCGAGCATGCGGCGAGCGACCGTGGCACCCGTATCGCCGTCCGAGCGAACCTTGGACCAGGTCTTGTATGTCGAGTTGATATAGCTCTGCGCAGCAAGGCCAAGCACCGTGCAGACAAGAACAACCAGCAGGTACAGCGGGTCAATGCCAAAGCCGTATCCATAGTAATAAGGCATGCGAATTCCTCCGAATCGAGTTACACGTTGGAGGCATTCTACCCACTCAAGCGGCTAGGCTTCCCTATAGCAACTCAATCTTTCCATCCTTCACGGTGAGTCCCATGTTGCCCGAGAGCAGTTCGTCCAGGCGCGAGCCCACGAGCTCAAAACGCCAGCCTTCGCGCAGGGGGCTCTGCTCGGGATGCTCAATATAGTCGGCCAGGTCATCGCGCGAGGCAATGACCGAGGTCGCCACGCCCGAGCGCTCGGCAACCAGGCGAATGAGAGCATACATCAGGTCCGTCACGCTCTCCAACTCCGGCGAAATCTGACGGTGCCCGCGCACCATGAGCGGCAGGCGATCGTGCGGACAGCTCGCGCCGCGCTTGATGGCCATGAGCGCGCCATCCACATCGCGCTCCCCCAGCTGGTCGGTGCCGCGGATGCTGCGGAACTCCTCAACACGCACAGGGTTGCGCTTGACGAGCGCCAGCAGCGTATCGTCGGACATGACCCACTTGCGCGGGATGTTGCGGCGCTCGGCGCGGTCCTCGCGCCAAGCGGCAAGCTCGCGCGCAATGCCCAGCTGATGGCGGCTGCAGGAGTTGATGCGCTTGACCTTGCGGAATGCCTC
>USHR01000054.1 GCA_900554495.1 uncultured Collinsella sp. | reverse complement strand
GGGGCCTTAATCTACGTGAGCTGTCCCACGATAGCGCAGGAACGGCGCGGTGTGGAGCGCGTTTGCCCAGTTCAAAAAGAATGCGGATGCCGAGTGAGTGGGCGGTGCGGGCTGCGAACAAGCTATGAGCTGGGCGCAGAGACCGGCTCCCATGCAATAAACGCCCAACGAACCTTGCGGACATGATCGAGCATATAGCGCCCCTGCGGCACGCCCTTGGAACCCGGCTCACCGGCATGGGGGTTCTCAATCATGTGTTGAGCGATGTAGGCGCGCAGGCGGTCGATTTTATCCTCGTTGCCATGCTCGAGCATACGGGAAAAATCTGCCACGCCCGCCTCAAGGCTATCGAAAGTATCGCGACGAGGCGATTCAAAGTACGTAACCTGCGGCAACGCACCCATCTGAATGAGGATGTTGAAGGCGTACACAAAGCCATTACTGCAGGTAACCGAGGCACCGATAGCGTTCATCAGGTGCAGATCATAGCGCGGGCTGGAGTTGGCGACCATCGTGACAGCACAACGCCGACGAGCCGTACGATCAAGTTTGGCAAGCGCGTCTTTCAGATCGGTCGTCGTAACCGACCGACTGGCAAAGGCAACATCCACCGCTTTCGCGACCGGTCCAACCAAATCCCAATCATCATCCCAAGCAAGCTCAAGCGGCGTAATAAGATCCTCGAGCCCGTAATACTCAATGCCGGCATCAAGGGTGCCCAACATAGCGGGGGAGAAATCAGCCGCAATCACCGGATGCCCAGCCTGAGCAAGCGGAATAGCAATCGACCCAGCCCCGCATCCCATATCGAGCATCGACTCACCAGGCTTCAACGCCAACAGCTTTATAAAATCCCGAGCATAAGGGGCAGTCTCCAGCGGACGAAAATGCCGAGCCCTTTTATCCCACTCAAAAGAATCATCAGCCCGCCGCCGATCAGCTTGCAGACGCATCCACTCGCCATTCCAATCAACAGAAAGAAGCTCAGAGCGAGCATTCCCATCAACCACGGGCCAACCTCCTAGCAACAAAAAAGCGACTCCTCCCAAAAGAAGAGCCGCAACCAGCATATATCAGAAAAAGAACCGTTCCAACGCCAAACCGCCGCACCAGCCAAGTGGTGCAGGAGCGAAGCAACTGCAACCGGGATAGAACCCAACTGAGGTCCCGTTGTGCGGGAGCCCCGGGGAGGGCAAATATATAAGGTCGATCGCGAGTTCCGCACGAGCCGGAGAGCACTTAATGTGCTCTCCGTGCGAGTCAGGACTGTCCGAGCAGGCGACCTTATATATTTGCCCTCCCCGGGGCTCCTCGCCAGTCCCCCTCAGCTAGTTCTTCAGCGAGTTCAGCGGCGCCGGGAAGCGTCCACCGCGGTGGGCAAGCACGGTGCCGGCGTTGGGGTTCACCGGCATGATGGGCGCACGGCCGAACAGGCCGCCGTACTCGACGCAGTCGCCCACGCCCTTGCCGATGGCGGGGATCACGCGGACGGCCGTGGTCTTGTTGTTGATGACGCCGATGGCCATCTCGTCGGCGATGATGCCGGCGATGGTCTCGACCGGGGTGTCGCCGGGGATGGCGATCATGTCCAGGCCAACGGAGCACACGCAGGTCATGGCCTCGAGCTTCTCGAGCGAAAGCGCGCCGGCCTCGACGGCGGCGATCATGCCGGCGTCCTCGGACACGGGGATAAAGGCGCCCGAGAGACCGCCCACGCTGGAGCTGGCCATGACGCCGCCCTTCTTGACGGCATCGTTGAGCATGGCGAGCGCGCAGGTCGTGCCGGGGCCACCGCAGGTGCCCACGCCGATGATCTCGAGGATGCGCGCGACGGAGTCGCCGATGGCAGGCGTGGGAGCCAGCGACAGGTCGACAATGCCCTTCTCGACACCCAGACGATGGGCGGCCTCGCGGCTCATGAGCTCGCCGGCGCGGGTGATCTTAAAGGCGGTCTGCTTGATCTTCTCGGCGACTTCCATCATCGATGCGGAATCGGGCAGCGTCTCCAGGGCTGCGGCCATAACGCCGGGGCCCGAGACGCCAACGTTGATGACGGCGTCGGCCTCGCCACCGCCGTGGACGGCGCCCGCCATAAACGGGGAGTCCTCGACCATGTTGGCAAAGCAGACAAACTTGGAGGCGCCAACGGAATCCTGGTCGGCCGTGAGCTTAGCGGCATCGATGATGGTCTGGGCGGCCATAAGTACGGCGTCCATGTTGATGCCGGCGCGCAGGCTGGCGACGTTGACGCTGGAGCAGACGCGGCTCGTGGTGGCGAGCGCCTGCGGGATTGACTGGATGACGCGGCGGTCGGCGTTGCCGATGCCCTTCTGGACGAGTGCGGAGAAGCCGCCCAGGTAATCGATGCCGAGCGTCTCTGCCGCGCGGTCGAGGGCATGCGCGATGGGGGTGAGGTCCTCATCCTTGCAGCACGCGGCGATCTGCGCCACCGGGGTGACGGAAACGCGCTTGTTGACGATGGGGATACCGTACTCGCGCTCGAGGTTCTCGGCGGTCTCGACCAGATGCTCAGCCGTGTGCGTCACGTGGTCGTAGATCTTCGTGCACATGCGGTCGAGGTTCTCGTCACCGCAACCCATGAGCGAAACACCCATGGTGATGGTCCTGATGTCGAGGTTCTGCTCCTCAACCATGCCGCGGGTTTCCGCGATTTCTGCGGGCGTGATCGCCATCCTTGCGCTCCTATCTGCCAAAACGAGCATAGTCTTATCTATTCTAACGTGCCGCACGTGCCAAGTGGCGCATGCGGCACGTTTTGGTGCTCGGTTGTTTCCGTTGTGTTACTGCCCAAAGACCTCTTCGGCGATACGAGCGCTTTCGGCGGCGTCCTTGGCGTAGTAGTCCGCGCCGATCTGCTTGGCGTATTCGGGGGTGAGTACGGCGCCGCCTACGATGATCTTGACGCCCGGCACCTCGGCATGAAGCAGCTTGATGGTCTCTTCCATGGCCACGACGGTGGTAGTCATAAGCGCCGAGAGGCCGACGAGCTTAATGTCGCGCTCCTGTACGGTCTTGAGCACCTCCTGCGGATCGACGTCGCGGCCTAGGTCAAAGACGGTATAGCCGTAGTTATCGAGCAGCATCTTGACGATGTTCTTACCGATGTCGTGGATGTCGCCCTTGACGGTGGCCACGCAGATCTTGCCCTTGTCGGAAATCTCGCCGGCGGGCATCAGGCGTTTGATGGTATCGAAGCCCACGCGCGCGGCCTCGGCCGAGGCCATGAGCTGCGGCAGGAAGAACTTGCCCTGGTCAAAGAGGACGCCCACCTCGTCGAGGGCGGGGATAAAGTGATTGTTGATGAGGTCCATGGCGTCGTGGTCTGTCAGCAGACGCTCGGTCTCGGCAGCGATCTCGCCTTTGCGGCCCGAGACGACCATGCGACGAATCGGGTCGTCGTTGCCGTCGGTGCCGGTGGTGCCAGCAGCGGGCACAGCGTCGGTCGATACTGCCTGAGCAGCTGCCGGGTTGGCGGCGATCTTGTACGGATCGGTCCAGCCGGCATAGCGCTCGATGTATCCGGTCGAGCCCTCGTCCTCAACGCTCAGGACGCGATAGCTGTAGACGGTATCCATAAAGCGCTTGGAACCCGGGTTCATGATGGGGGCGTCCAGGCCCGCGCCAAAAGCGGCAGCCAAAAAGACCGAACCCAGCAGCGGGCGAGCGGGCAGGCCAAAGCTGATGTTTGACACGCCGAGCGCGCATTTGACGCCCAGACGCTCCTTGCACAGGGACATGGCGCGCAGGATCTGCTCGGCCTGGCGTTGATTGGTCGAGGCGGTCATGACCAGGCAGTCGATGAGGATGCGGTCCGGTCCGATGCCGTAGCGGGCAGCCTCGGCCACGATGCGCTCGGCGATGGCGAAGCGGGCCTCGGCGGTATCGGGGATGCCGCCTTCGTCGAGCGTAAGGCCGACAACGTTGGTGCCGTAGTGGGCGACCAGCGGAAAGATCTCATCCATGATCTGCTGCTTGCCATTGACCGAGTTGATGATGGGCTTGCCGGCGTAGCGGCGCACGGCGGCCTCGACAGCGGCGGGATCGGTGGAGTCGATCTGCAGCGGCAACAGCGTGGAGCCCTGGAGCTGTTCGGTCGCCTGTTGGATGATCTTGACCTCGTCGATCTCGGGCAGGCCGACGTTGACGTCCAGGATATCGGCGCCCTGTTCCTGCTGGCTGATGCCCTGGCTCACGACGTAGTCCAGATCGCCGTCGCGCAGGGCCTGCTGCAGGCGCTTTTTGCCGGTGGGGTTGATGCGCTCGCCGATGACGGCGATCTTGTGGCCGTCGCAGGGAAGGTCCACCACGGTCTGGGCGCTTGTGACCGACATGCTGGGCTTGCGGTGGCGCGGGCTGGGCGTGTGGTTGTCGATAAGCGTGCGCAAGGCCGCCATGTGCGCCGGCGTGGTGCCGCAGCAACCGCCCACGACGCTCACGCCGTCGGCGATCATGCCGGCGACGGCCTCGGCGTATTCGGGGGCCTGGATATCAAAGACGGTGTTGCCGTCGTCGTCCACATGGGGGAGTCCTGCATTGGCCTGCACCATAACGGGCTTGTCGGTAACGGTGAGCATACGTGCGGCGAGTCCTCGGAGCTCGGCCGGTCCTTGGCTGCAGTTGATGCCCAAAACGTCGGCACCGATGGCGTCGAGCGTGATGGCGGCGACCTCGGGACTCGTGCCCAGGAAGGTACGGCCGTCTTCCTCAAAGGTCATGGTGGCAAAGACGGGCAGGTCGGAGTTTTCGCGGCAGGCGAGGACGGCCGCCTTGATCTCGGCAAGGTCGGTCATGGTTTCGATAATAAAGAGGTCCACACCCGCATCGACGCCGGCGCGCACTTCCTCGGCAAAGAGGTCATAGGCTTCGTCAAAGCTGAGGGTGCCTAAGGGACGAAGCAGCGCGCCGATGGGGCCGATGTCGCCGGCGACGTAGCGGGCGCCGGCCTCGCGGGCGCAGGTGACGGCCGCGGCAAAGACGTCTGCCACGGTGGCGGCACCGTCGAGCTTGTGGGCGTTAGCGCCAAAGGTGTTGGCGGTGATCACGTCACAGCCAGCCTCGACATATTGACGTTGGATATCGGTGATAACCTGGGGCTCCTCAAAGTTGAGCAGCTCGGGCAGGGCGCCCGCCTTCATGCCGGCGGCCTGCAACATGGTGCCCATGCCGCCGTCGAACAGCAGGTGTCCCGTGCCCTCGACGGCCGCATGCAGGCGATCGTCCTTAATGCGCAGATCGTCGATCGTGCGCGTCTTGTACGCGGCGCCGTTGCGACGTGCGGCATCAACGGGTGCCGCCAATGCAGTGCCGTCAGGATCATGAGTGATAAGCGGAGTAAACATCGAGGGCTCCTAATGGCTGGAATAGCAGGTGGTGTGAGCGGCGCGGAAGCGGCAGTTCTCGCGCATGCGGCAGATATTGCAGGTGGGGCGGCTTTGGGCGTCGTGGACCTCGCCGTCAAACAGACCGATCACCGCGGTCACGCTTTTGGTGGGCATGAGCAGGCTGGTGGGCGTGACGGTAAGCCCGATGAGCCGCGTGGCGTTGAGCGCGTTGACGATCGAGCGCTGGGCCGAGAGCGGGCAGTCGCCGTAGCCGGGACTAAAGCGCCAGTTGCCGGCGAGCCCATGAACGGCGGCGTCCGTCTTGACCTGCTGGTCCATTTGCTCAACGGCGGCTTCCACGTAAGCGGAGCACGCGGCGTCGAGCACGGCGCCCTCCAGAGGATGTTGGGCTCCCGTGGTGCGCAGGCGACGCTCGGCGTCCATGCCGAGGGTGCATGCCATGAGCGCGGCAAAGCGGGCATCTTTGAGATGTCGATAGATATCGCGACCTCGCAGCTCAACGTTGGTGCCGACCAAGCGAATGCAAGGCTCACTTTGTTCGTCCACGCCCGTGGCATCGACGGCAAACACGCGGCGCACGCCACGGGGCTCAATGTCCAGTTCCAGACGCTCGACCACAAGCTCAATACGTCGTGACAGCTCGGGCTCAATCTGCTGGCCGCCGTAACCCAGATACCGCAGCATCTCGGCACGGTCGACACGGGGATGGTGCGCAGCATCGACACGGTAAAGCGCCGGCGACGCAAGGTCGGCCGGCACTTCGACAGCGGTTGTATCGATGTGCGGTTTTTCCATTACCCCAGGCGCTCCATAATGGTCGCGGCGATCGCAGGACGGTTCATAGTGTACAGGTGCAGGCCGTCGGCGCCGTGCTCCTTGAGGTCGCAAAGCTGGCGGGCGGCATAATCTACACCGGCTGCCTGCAGGCTCTCGGGGTCGTTCTCGTACTTGGCGAGAATCTTGATGACGGGGGAGGGCAGCGACGCGCCGCACATAAAGACCATGCGGCTAATCTGCGACTTGCCCATAAACGGCATGATGCCCGCGGTGATGGGCACCGTGATGCCCGCTTTATCGGCAAGCTCGCGGAAGCGGTAGAAGCACTCATTATCAAAGAAGAGTTGCGTCACAAAGAAGCTTGCGCCGGCGTCCTGCTTTTGCTTGAGGTGTTCGACCGAGAGGTTGAGGTCCTCACAGGCGATGTGACCTTCGGGGTAGGCTGCGGCGCCCACACAAAAGCCGGCGTCGACGAGCTCGGGGATGAGGTCGCGGGCGTAGGCGTAGTCGGAGGCGGGCTTGTCGTCCTCGGTCGCGCCAGCGGGAAGATCACCACGCAGGGCCAGGATGTTTTCCACGCCGGCGGTGCGATACTCGTCGATCTTGGCGGCGATATCGGCGTGGGTGCGGCCCACGCAGGTGAGGTGTGCCACCGAGGGTGTATCGAATTCGCTCGTAATCATATGCGCGATGGGGGCGGTGGTGGCACCGTTGCCCGAGCCGCCGGCCGAGCAGGTGACCGAGACAAAGCTCGGCGAAAGCTTGCACAGATTGCCTGCCACTTCGCGAGCCGTATCGAGGGTAAGCTCGCCCTTGGGCGGGAACATCTCAAACGAAACGGGTGCGGTGCCCTGGGATGCTGCCTGCTTAAAAACCTCGTCGACGCGCATATCGTGCTCCTCTAGATACGTAATAGTGTGATGTGTTGTAAGGATTCTACAGCACCACTGTGTCACGGCGGAGTTTCACTCGCTATTTGGGGATACCAATCAAAGATGCCTTGCTATCGGCATTCCCTATAGCAGAGCGGCTAATTTTGCCACGGGCTATAAAGACTGGTATTTCGCATCAAATACCAGTCTTTATAGCCCGTGGCAAATGAGCTACCCGTAAACTGTGCGGGGAGGTCTGCAATTTATACAGTTGATTGGCTGTTAAGGGTGGCAATACCGCTGCGATGCGGTAACCTCATTGATTGGTTTCGCGACAGCAACATAACGGTAATGTCGCGGAAACACGGCGAGTCTAAGCTATGACTCGTTCGTTAGTAATCAACACCGCTTCTCACGCGGTGCCGATACGAAGGGAGTTCCGTATGGCCGAACTTACTGACCGCTTCGGGACCATGGTGTTCTCTGAGGAAGTCATGAAGGACTACCTCCCCAAGGACATTTGGAAGCGCCTTGCTGCAACCCTCGAGGGCGGTGAGCCGCTCGACCTGGATGTGGCCAACGCCGTTGCCCATGCCATGAAGGTCTGGGCCATCTCCAAGGGCGCGACGCACTACGCGCACTGGTTCCAGCCGCTTTCGGGCATTACTTCCGAGAAGCACGACAGCTTCCTGGAGCCCAACCACGACGGCACCGCCATTACCAAGTTTACGGGCAAGAACCTCATCCAGGGCGAGCCCGATGCCTCGAGCTTCCCCAACGGCGGCCTGCGTGCTACCTTCGAGGCCCGTGGCTACACCGCTTGGGACCCCACTAGCCCCGCCTTTATCAAGGACGATGTCCTGTGCATCCCCACGGCTTTCTGCTCCTACACGGGCGAGGCCCTGGACAAGAAGACCCCGCTGCTGCGTTCCATGACCGCGCTCTCGCGTGAGTCTAAGCGCGTTTTGGCGCTGTTCGGTAAGACCCCCAAGAAGGTCGTTCCTTCCGTGGGCGACGAGCAGGAGTACTTCCTGATCAAGAAGGACGCCTACCGCAAGCGCAAGGACCTGGTCATTACCGGCCGCACCCTCTTTGGTGCTGCTCCCTGCAAGGGTCAGGAGCTCGAGGAGCACTACTTTGGCGCTATCCGCCCCACCGTCTCGGCCTACATGAAGGACTTGGACGATGAGCTGTGGGCGCTCGGCATTCCCGCCAAGACCAAGCACAACGAGGTCGCTCCCTGCCAGCATGAGCTCGCACCGGTCTATGGCGAGGTCAACGAGGCCATCGACCAGAATCTGGTCATGATGGAGAAGATGAAGCTCATCGCCTCCCGCCACGACTTGGTCTGCCTGCTGCACGAGAAGCCCTTCGAGGGCATCAACGGTTCGGGCAAGCACAACAACTGGTCGCTTGGCACCGAGTCCGAGAATCTGCTCGATCCGGGCGACACTCCGCTCGACAACCTGCAGTTCATCGTCTTCCTCACCGCGGTGATCGAGGCCGTCGATAACTATCAGGAGCTCCTGCGTGCCTCCGTTGCCTCGGCCGGTAACGACCATCGTCTGGGCGCCAACGAGGCTCCTCCGGCGATTATGTCCATCTTCCTGGGCGACCAGCTTACCGAGGTCGTCGAGAAGATCATCGATGGCAAGGCTTCCGTCCATGCCACGCGCGGCGTGCTCGACCTGGGCGCCGATACCCTGCCCAAGCTGATGCAGGACAACACCGACCGCAACCGCACCTCCCCGTTCGCCTTCACCGGCAATAAGTTCGAGTTCCGTGCCTGCGGCTCCGAGCAGAACGTCTCCGACTCCAACCTGGTGCTCGATGCCGCCGTAGCCAAGTCGCTCAAGTCCTTCGCCGACGCGCTTGAGGGTACGCCCGAGGATGAGTTCCAGGATGCCGCGCTCGAGTACTGCAAGAAGGTGTTGACCGATCACCAGCGCATCCTGTTCTCCGGCGACGGTTACTCCGACGAGTGGCCCATTGAGGCCGAGAAGCGCGGCCTTGCCAACAACAAGACCACGGCCGATGCCCTGCCCGCCTTTGTTTCCGATAAGGCTATCGCGCTCTTCGAGGAGACGGGTGTCCTGACCAAGGCCGAGGCTCAGTGCCGCTACGACTGCAAGCTCGAGAAGTACAACAAGCTCATGAACATCGAGGCTACCACGATGGTTCGCGAGGCGCGTCGTACCTATCGCCCGGTCATTACCGCCTATGCCACCAAGGTCGCTAAGGGCCTTGAGACTATTCGTGCCGCCGGTGCCGAGGCCGCCATGCAGTGCGAGCAGAACACGCTCAACAAGCTCTGCAACGGTATCACCACCATCAACGACTCCATCAAGGCGCTCGACGCCGTGCATCAGAAGGCCGAGGGCCTCGATGGTCAGGAGCAGGCCAACGTGTATGCACATGAGGTCGTTCCCGCTATGGATACGCTGCGCGCCGCCGTGGATGCCATGGAGGAGATCGTGGCCGCCGACTACTGGCCGGTTCCGACCTACGACGACATCCTGTTCTACGTGTAGGGCGTAACTGACATATCGTCACGGTATTGAGCCGGGGTCCGCATCATGTGGGCCCCGGTTTTTGTTTGCGAAGGACGCTTTGAAGCCCGTTTTGCCGCCGATTTGCCTAGGTATAAAGGGCTATGGGCAAAAAACGTCAAATATGAGTACTGTCACAAGTCCTGTAACATTATTAATTTGCAAAATATGTAGTGTTACGCAACATATGTCCAAGTACTTAGCCGATAAACGTCTGCAATTTTTCCGCCGTAGGACGCCTGACGTCTAAATCGTCTTCTGAAGGCATGAAATTGCTGTTACTAAAATGGTAACAGTACTCATATTTGCTATTTTTTGCCCACAGACCCTTGGACGACAGTGCGATTTAATGCCCTCGGGGTTCGAATCCCGGCGTTGGGGAAGAAAAAAGCCCGTCGCCGCGAGGGCAACGGGCTTCTCGATTTAAATGGTGCCCCCAGCGGGATGTCCGCGTGCGGCTGACGCCGCCCGCTTTCGCCGCGTCGCTTCGCTCCTTGCGTGCTGCGCTGGAAAACGCTTCGCGTTTCCTCAGCTCCGCACCCTGTCGGGTT
>USHR01000053.1 GCA_900554495.1 uncultured Collinsella sp. | reverse complement strand
ATCTTAAGGGCAAGATGGTGGACGGCAACGACATCGTCGGCGGCGAGGGCCCCATGGCACCGACGCGCTGCGGATCGGTGCCCGCGATCGAGGTCGCAAAGTACACCGCGGAACACGGTCTTGATGTCGTCCGTGCCCATTGCATGAAGACTGGCGGCTTCGTTGACCTTTTGGGTACCTCCGATGCCATCGAGGTGTGCGAACGTGCTGCAGCGGGAGATAAGGCCGCAGCTCGCGCCTGGGATGCAATGGTTTACCAAATCTGCAAGTGGATTGGTGAGATGGCCTGCGTGCTGAAGGGCGACGTCGACGGCATCTTGCTCGGAGGCGGCATGGTCCACAGCAAGGAGCTCGTTGCCTCGATTGAGGAATGCTGCTCTTGGATCGCCCCCGTGTCGGCTTATCCCGGCGAGTTTGAACTCGAGGCGATGGCGTCTGGCGCCTGCCGCGTGCTCGATGGCGTCGAGGAGGCGCTCGTGTACAGCGGAGAGCCCGTGTTCACCGGATTCAACGACTGATAGTGCTGTGTTTGGGGCGGCCGATGGTGACGTCCGACCGCCCCAACCCTTTTTTCTAAGTGTAAGGATGGATCATGGATAAAACCAAGATCAAGTACCTGGTGGGCATTTATGCTGCCGCCATGTGCATTATGGGCATGTTGGTGCCCGTCCCCATCGTGGCCTCTGTTGCGGCGGCGTTTCCCAACGAAAACATCGCTGCCGTCCAGATGATCATCGGCATCATTCCGCTCATGATGGCTGTGTCCGCCATGCTCGTGTCTTCCCAGCTCGCCTCGCGCGTATCCAAGAAGAAGACGACGCTTGCCGGCCACGTTATCGTGATGCTCGCCGGCGCCTCGGTGCTGGTGTTCCACGATTCGCTTGCCCAGGTTCTTGCGGCCTCTGCCGTGATGGGTCTTGGCCTTGGCGCCGTGCAGAACTCGACCGACGCTCTGATCGCCGACTATTTCGGTGGCAAGCAGCGTTCGTTTGTCATGGGCATCTACTCAACCTTTGTTGCACTGGGTGGCATTATCTGGACGATGGTTTCCGGCATCTTGGGTTCTGCCGAGTGGTTCCACAGCTATGCGGCGTACTTCATCATGATCGTGTTTATCGTCATTGAGGCCGTCTGCCTGCCCGAGGGTCATCTTGAGCCCAAGCGTAAGGTCAACGTGTTTGCCAACATGCCCAAAGAGGTCGCGATTATCACGGTCATGAGCTTTGTGTTCGTACTCACGTTCCAGCTCTTTAGCTCCAATGTCTCGCTGCTTGTCGTGGGTCGCGGCTTTGGCGGCACTGTTGAGGCCGGCCTCGCTTCGACCGTCATGACGGTCGCCGGCATTGCGGCTGGCCTTTTGGTGGGCCCGCTGTTTGCCAAGTTCAAGAACCTGTCGATGCCGATCGCGTGGGGCGTGACGCTCGTTGGCCTGGGCCTGACGCTGGTTGCGCCCGCCTTTATGGTGCTGTGCGTTGCGGGCTTTGTCGTTGCGCTGGGCAAGGAGACATACGTACCGCTGGAGGGCAATTTTGCCGCCGGCAACTCTGCTCCCGAGGGACGTGCGTTTAACCTCGCCATTGGCATGGCAGGCATCAACTTTGGTATGGCGCTGTCTCCCATTGTGTTTGAGGCCGTGACGTCGCCGTTTGGTGCAACGATTGACCAGAAGTTCATCGCCGGCATGATCGTCTGTGCGGCTTGTGTCGTCTTTGGCGCCATTAAGTATCGCAAGCTCACTCCGGCCCAGCTTGCCGAGGCCGAGAAGATGGCGGCCAGCGGCGAGGCGGAGTAACCGCTCGAGTAGTTGCTTTACCGCCCATCATGTTTTATCGGGGCCGCCGACATATGCCGGCGGCCCTCTTTCTATCAATGGCTTGATAGCTCGCGAAGAGAAGAAATAGCTCCTTGCCTATCGAATGCCGGCGGACGGGGTGCCGGGGCTACAGTCTTCCGAGCGTTTGCAGTCCCGTCGCTCCGTCCGCCGGCATTCGACCGCAACATGTTGGTCAAGCATAAACTTTTGGATTCTTTTGGCGTGAGTGGCTTGGTTTTAGTAGGATTTGTCAGCGGCTTGACTAAGGGGGTTTTATAACTGCCATGCAGGTAGCCGTGTTGGTAACGTTTTACCGACTTGTCAAATACCCCTCATTTATAATGCGTCTGCAAAATGACTAATTGCTTTGACCTGCTGAAACACTATATGTTGTGTTTGACCTAAAAAAAGAATACAGGATATAGATGCATCTTTGTCGTATGATAGATGGCGGACAGAGAACGAAGACCTTAATTGCCTCTTTTGAACGTGTCCTTGAGCCGCTTGATCGGCTCCTGGGAATGTCCGCATAGAGGCTTATGGTTTATCGAGAACACAGATTGCGCGACGGCGCCGTAAGACAGGGGCAAGCCCTGCCGGGCATTGTTTGGCTCTGAAGCGCAATGAGGCTACGACGCGAAAGAGGCAAGAGGATGAAGATCATCAAGCGCAGCGGCACCGAGGTTGTCTTTGACATCGATAAGATTGTCAATGCCATCCGCGCCGCTAACTTGGAGGTCGAGGAGAGCTCTCGTCTAACCGACCGCCAGGTGGTTTATGCGGCGCAAAACGTCGCCGAGGCATGCGAGAACGCGGGCCACACCGTTTCGGTCGAGGAGATCCAGGATTTGGTCGAGGACGAGATCATGCGTCTCGACTGCTACGAGGTTGCCCGCCACTACATCATCTATCGCTATGTTCAGAGCCTGAAGCGCCAGAAGAACACGACCGACGACAAGATTCTGTCGCTGATCGAGTGCAACAACGAAGAGGTCAAGCAGGAGAACTCCAATAAGAACCCGACCGTCAATTCCGTTCAGCGTGACTACATGGCCGGCGAGATCTCCAAGGACCTGACTCAGCGTGTGCTGCTGCCCCAGGAGATTGTGGATGCTCACAACGAGGGCCTGATTCACTTCCATGATTCGGACTACTTTGCCCAGCACATGCATAACTGCGACCTGGTGAACCTGGAGGATATGCTCCAGAACGGTACTGTTATCTCGGGCACATTGATCGAAAAACCGCACAGCTTCTCGACTGCCTGCAATATTGCGACGCAGATTATCGCCCAGGTTGCTTCCTCCCAGTACGGCGGCCAGTCCATCTCGCTGACCCATCTTGCCCCCTTTGTTGAGGTGAGCCGTCAAAAGATTCGTGGCGAGGTCGCCCGCGAGCTCGAGGAGCTCGGCGTTTCCGCATCTCCCGAAAAGGTTCGCGAGGTCGTTGAGGATCGCCTGCGTGACGAGATCCGTCGCGGCGTCCAGACGATTCAGTATCAGGTCGTGACCCTTATGACCACCAATGGCCAGGCGCCGTTCGTGACGGTCTTTATGTATCTTAACGAGGCCCGTACGCCTCAGGAGAAGCACGACCTTGCCATGATCGTGGAGGAGACGCTTCGCCAGCGCTACGAGGGCGTTAAGAACGAGGCCGGCGTGTGGATTACCCCGGCATTCCCCAAGCTTATCTATGTACTCGAGGACGATAACGTTCACGAGGATTCCCCGTACTTCTACCTGACCCAGCTGGCTGCCAAGTGCACCGCCAAGCGCATGGTGCCCGATTACATCTCCGAGAAGAAGATGCGCGAGCTCAAGCTGTCTAAGGGCGAGACCGCCGGCAACGGCGATTGCTACACCTGCATGGGTTGCCGCAGTTTCCTGACGCCCGACCGTTCGGGCAACGGTTTTAACAACGTTGCCAACGCGCTGAACTACGACCCGAACAAGCCCAAGTACTATGGTCGCTTTAACCAGGGCGTTGTGACCATCAACCTGCCTGATGTCGCACTGAGCTCGCACCAGGATATGGACAAGTTCTGGAAGATCTTCGATGAGCGCCTTGAGCTGTGTCACCGTGCCCTGCTGTGCCGTCATGAGCGCCTGATGGGTACACTTTCTGACGCCGCGCCGATTCTTTGGCAATACGGCGCCCTGGCGCGTCTGAAGAAGGGCGAGACGATCGACAAGCTGCTCGTGGGCGGATACTCTACGATCAGCCTGGGCTATGCCGGCCTGTATGAGTGCGTTAAGTACATGACGGGTCACAGCCACACCGAGAAGGAGGGCACGCCGTTTGCCATGGCCGTCATGCAGCACATGAACGACAAGTGCGCCGAGTGGAAGGCCGAAAGCGATATCGACTTCTCGCTGTACGGCACCCCGCTTGAGTCGACGACCTACAAGTTTGCCAAGTGCCTGCAGCGCCGTTTTGGCATTATCCCGGGCGTGACGGACAAGGGCTACATTACCAACAGCTATCACGTCCATGTGTCCGAGGAGATCGACGCATTCGACAAGCTCAAGTTCGAGGGTATGTTCCAGCAGCTTTCGCCGGGCGGTGCCATCTCCTACGTCGAGGTTCCCAACATGCAGGACAACCTCAAGGCTGTCATTCGCGTGATGCAGTACATCTACGACAACATCATGTACGCCGAGCTCAACACCAAGAGCGACTACTGCCAGGTGTGCGGCTACGACGGTGAGATCAAGATTGTCGAGGACGATGGCAAGCTGGTGTGGGAGTGCCCCAACTGCGGCAACCGCGACCAGGAGAAGATGAATGTCGCTCGTCGTACGTGCGGCTACATCGGTACCCAGTTCTGGAACCAGGGTCGAACCGAGGAGATCCGCGACCGCGTGCTGCATCTCTAATAACCATCCCAGGCTGCCCCGTAGCGAGGCCCCGGACCTTTACTCGCTATTTCGGACAGTCCTGGCTCACGACGGAGGCGCCACTGGCGCCTCCTGTTCGTGCGGAACTCATATCGAGCAAAGGTCCGGGGCCTCGCTACGGGGCAGCCAAGTTGATGTAGCTGAGATGCGGCATGCGGTCTGCTCACTCCTCGAAGTTCTTAGCGGAAATAATTTGAGCTGCAGCTGCGATTTACTTGCGATGGCGGTTGAGCTGCAGCTGAGTATTTATTGGACCTCGAACCCTATGCTCGATGTTCGCTTCGTTCATTGAGTTACCCTTTGCATGAGGCCGGGACATATCGTCCCGCCCGCAGTTTCGCAGGCCGAAGGCCGAGAATGTTTGAGGACGGGAAGATATGTCCCGGCCTCCCGGGAGAGTTACTTATGAACTACGCGAACATTAAGTATTTCGATATTGCTGATGGTGAAGGCGTTCGTACTTCTCTGTTTGTGAGCGGGTGCCGTCGTGGGTGCAAGAATTGCTTTAACTCTGTCGCGTGGGACTTTGCTGCGGGCGAGCCGTTCGATCGCGCCGTCGAGGATAAGATTATCGAGAGTCTCGATCATCCCTTTATCGATGGCCTGACGATTCTGGGTGGCGAGCCTATGGAGCCCGAGAATCAGGCGGGGCTTGTTGACTTTATCGAGCGCGTGCGTGCGGCCTATCCTGCTGGGTCGGGCAAGACCATTTGGTGCTTTACCGGTGACGTGCTCGAGGAGCTTATGCCGGGTGGCCGTCATCATACCGAGGTGACGGACCGTATCCTGGCCTGCCTCGACATGTTGGTGGACGGCCCGTTCGTTCAGGATCTGTACGATATCTCGTTGCGCTTTAGGGGCTCGAGTAACCAGCGCGTGATTGATATGAACGCCACGCGCGCCCGTGCTGAGCGCGAGGGCGTTGCGCTTTGTGATGCGGTTGAACTTTGGCGTGATGATCCGGTCTATTCGACCCATACTATGTAGCTTGTGGTCGATGCCGAAGAGCGTGGTACCATAGCGCGAACGTGAAATCGGAAAAGTGAGGCCCAGATGGTCGATCAGGAAAAAGTCGAGGCCGCCATTAAGCTGTTGCTTGAGGGCATAGGCGAGGACCCAACTCGTGAGGGCCTGCTGGAGACCCCGGCGCGCGTTGCCCGTATGTATGGTGAGATCGCCGGCGGTATGGACCAGAGTGCTGAGGAGCACCTGTCCAAAACCTTTGCCGTCGCCTCGAACGACTTGGTTATCGAGCGCGACATCACGTTTTACTCGCTGTGCGAGCATCATCTGCTGCCGTTTTATGGCAAGGCTGCGATCGGCTATATCCCTAACGGTCGCGTGGCGGGTCTGTCTAAGCTCGCTCGCACGGTTGAAGTCTATGCCCGTCGTCTGCAGCTGCAGGAGCAGCTGTGTGCGCAGGTTGCCGACGCCCTTATGGATTATCTCGCTCCCCAGGGAGCGATTGTGCTCATGGAGGCTGAGCATATGTGCATGACCATGCGCGGCGTGCAGAAACCCGGCACCAAGACCGTGACGCTCGCTCGCCGCGGCGTCTTTGAGACCGATCCCGCGCTCGAGGAGCGGTTCTTTAGGATGCTGGGCCGTTAGCATGAGGGTCGTCAACGACTTTACATCGAAGACCGATGAGGGGACGTCGCGTCGCGGCTTTATGGCTTCGGGCCTGGCCCCCTTTGGTGCCATGCCTCGCGTTGATTACATTTGTGCCAACGGGCTTTTCCGGCGGCACCTGGGCAACATTGCACAGTTGGAATCGGGGCGCATCTTCTGCCGCCACGGTATTGACCATCTGCTCGATGTCGCTCGCATTATGTGGATCAAGAATCTCGAGGAGCAGCTCGAATTTGACCGCGAGGTTGTCTACGCCACGGCACTTCTTCACGATATCGGCAAAGATGAACAGTATGAATCGGGTATATCCCATGATGTTGCAAGCGAGCGCGTCGCTGATGCAATTCTCGGCGGCATGCCCGATGACGTCGCGTTTGAGCCGGCCGATGCCGCAGCCATTAAGACGGCCATTCTGGGCCATCGAAAGCTGCGCGTGAACAGCCAACCGCTTGAGCGTCTGCTCTATGCGGCCGACAAGGCCTCGCGCGCCTGCTTCGCATGCCCCGCGCGCAATGCTTGCAACTGGAGCGATGATAAAAAGAACCTGTCGATTCGCGTGTAGTTAGTTTGCGCGGTCGGGGTTCTAAACGAAGGAGACGATCGCGATGAGTAACAAAAAGCTGCCCGAGAATGCAACCAAGACTGAAGGCGCCGAGCTCGCCCGCCGTGGCAGGGGCGAAATATCCACCGCAACGGCGGTGCCCCACGTGAGCTATGACGATCTGCGCCATGCCGACCGTATTGTCATTGACGGGCTTGAGGTTTTTGCCAACCATGGTGTGTATCCCGAGGAGAACGCGCTGGGCCAGAAGTTCATCGTGTCCTTGGTGCTCTATGCCGACCTGCGCGCTGCGGGGGAGCACGATAACCTGGACGCCTCGATTGACTACGGCTCGGTGTGCCACGATGTCGATGGCTATCTGCGCGAGCATACGTTTAGGCTCATCGAGGCGGCAGCTGAGGGTACGGCCCAGATGCTGCTGCGCCGTTATCCCTCGCTGCTTGGTGTGCGCATCAAGCTCGATAAGCCTTGGGCGCCCGTCGGTCTTCCCCTGGCAAGCTGCGGTGTCGAGATCGAGCGCGTGCGCTAACCGGTACTAATATGTCTCTATGGGTGGCTGCTTGAGCCGCTGGGACAGTGCTCTATTGTTGGGGCAGTATGTGTCGAGCAGGACGTGGAACCGCTGGTTGTGGCTTGGCTCGAGCAAGTGGACGAGCTCGTGGGCGACAACCATGTCGAGGCATTCGATGGGATAGGCGGCAAGTTCGCGTGCGATGCGAATGGCGCCGGATTTGGGAGTGCATGAGCCCCAACGCGTTTTCATGCTGCGTACGGAAACGCGAGAAACGGCGACACCCATTGCGATTTCGTATGCGTGCAGCATATCGCGCAGC
The DNA here is from genome assembly GCA_900554495.1 of uncultured Collinsella sp. GTDB lineage: Bacteria > Actinomycetota > Coriobacteriia > Coriobacteriales > Coriobacteriaceae > Collinsella. Next base: position 2,591 of record USHR01000053.1, on the reverse strand, counting down.
GCCGATGTGACTTCGGACGTATAGAGCTGGTCGATGTGGGCTTGGAGCTCATCGGACGTTAGGCCGTCGAGGATTGCGTGCCGCTTGGTCTGTGGGCTTTCATCCGATTTATCGGTACCCATAAAACTTGCGAAGGTGGCCTGTTTGGGTCGCGGTGCGGGTGATGCAAAGTTGTGATCGAGCGCATCCTGTACCGTGATGGGCTTGCCCCAAAGTGCAATGATGGACGAGGGACTGAGCGGCTCTCGCGCCGTCGCCTGACGTCGCTCACGCTGGGCAAGTCGGTTGACAATCCAGGCACTGTTGCGCTTTACAAACGCTTCGATGCGCTCGCGGCTGGCGCCGAGCGGTGCACTGGCGTGGACCTCACCACTCGATGTGACGCGTAGGTTGAAGTTCTTGACGCGCTTTTTGGTAACTACGACGGGGATGGGCGTCCCATCCGGTCGGGATACGGAAATCGTAAACTGCTGCGTCAAAAGCGGTCCTTCAGATTGGGGACGGGCCGGCATGTCGACCGTTCGGCATGCCGGCCCGCTCAAGGGATGTGAAATTAATAACGCTCGAAGAAGGCAAGCGCGTTGTCGCTGCAGAGCTTTTGCATCACGGTCTTGCCAAAATGCTTGGAAAGCATGTTCTGGAACTCGGGCATCTTGCTGGCATCGGAGAGGAAAGCGGGCACAGTGGCGCCGTCCCAGTCGCCGCCGAGCGCGATGACGTCCTCGCCGCCCAGGTCGAGCCAGTGCTCGATATGTGCCGCCAGCTGGTCGAAGGTGACGTCTGCGGCGGTCTTGTCGGTTGCGCCGTTGGAAAGGAACTCGCTGCAGTAGTTGAGGCCGACGATGCCACCCATGTCGCGAATGGTGCGGAACTGGTCGTCGGTAAGGTTGCGTTTGGCGCCGCAAACCGCACGGGAGTTGGAGTGGCTGGCGACGAAGGGACGCGTGGCGCGGGCGGCGACCTCGTCAAAGCACTCATCGTTGAGGTGGGAGACGTCAAGTACCATGCCGGCGTGCTCCATCTGCGTAAGCGCCTCGATGCCGGCGGCGGTGAGGCCGGCGTGGGTGTCGTGGCCGCTCGCGAGCGGTCCCTGCGCGTTCCAGCTGAGTGATGACATGAGTACGCCCAGGCTCTTGAGCACCTCGATCAGCGCGGAGTCTTCGGCAAAGAACGTCGCGTTTTCGATGGTGTGGATGCAAGCGACCTTGCCGTCCTTGAGCGCAGGGCGAATGTCTGCCGCGCTGCGTACGTTGACCATGCGGTCGTGGTTGAGCATTGCCTGGCCGCTCATGTGTGCCATGATCTGCGCCTGGAAGCGCGCAGCGTGGGCGGTGGGAATCTCATCGGGGACAAACGTGGCGAAGCACTGTGCCCACGGCGTGTTGCCGATCTTTGCGAGCGAGATGGCGCAGGCGTTGCCCTCGATGAGGTCGAAATCTTGCGGATGCGTTTCGTCGCCGGGGAAATAACCGTCGGTGCCGGCGGTAAAGCGCAGGTCGAGATCGAGCGTGGCCCAGCCGATGCGGTCGGCGGTGTCGCAGTGTAGGTCAAATACGGGATATGCCATGGTTCCTCCGGTTGCAGCGTTTCTTTGCAAACTGTCTTTGAATTGTATGACTAGGGTATAGTTAGCGCCATATGTTCACGGCGGCCCGCGTTGTGCGCCGCCCTTATCACGGAGGTTACCATGTCCAACCAGGGCAAGAAGGTCAAGACTCATTATCGCGGCACGCTCGACGACGGCACGCAGTTCGATAGCTCCTACGATCGCGGCGAGCCGCTGGAGTTCACCTGCGGCGCCGGTCAGATGATCAAGGGCTTCGACGCCGCTGTTGTCGACATGCAGGTGGGCGAGAAGAAGACCGTGCACATTCCTGCTGCCGATGCCTACGGCGAGCACAACCCCGAGATGGTTATTACCTTCCCGGCCGAACAGGTTCCCAACATCGAGCAGATCGAGAAGGGCATGAAGCTTTTCCTGTCCACGCCGAGCGGCATGCCCGTCCCCGCCGTGGTCATAGACGTAACGCCCGAGGCCGTGACGCTCGACGCCAACCACGAGCTGGCCGGCAAGGACCTCAACTTTGATATCGAGCTCGTCGAGGTCGAGGGTTAGGCTATGCCTGTAAATCTGGTTTCGACAGCGTGCCTCGGAAATCTCAACGACCCGTCCTATGAGCTTTTGCTTCGCCGGGAGCTGGGCGGTGTCTTTGAGGTCGATGAGCTACTGCTCGATTGGGACCAGGCTGATGTATGCGCGTTTGTGGGTGTGACGGAGCTGGGGCGCACGATCGATGTTCGGCTGGATACTACCGACGGTGGTCGTCTTGCCGACGGCGACGTGCTCGCCATTGACCGTTCGGGCGTGGTGCCCGTGGCGGTTGTCGTGCGCCTGCGCAGCGCCGAGGTTTATTTGGTCGAAGTCGACCGCATAGATCCGATTGCGCTCGCGCATGCGTGCTGGGAGATCGGCAACATGCATGCGCCGCTTTTCCGGGGCGACTCGGACGAGCATACCGTGCGCATGTATACGCCGGTGCAGCCTGTTTTGGGCCGCATGCTCCTGTCTCTTATACACATCTCCGAGCCCA